>CAJMLC010000019.1 GCA_905214155.1 uncultured bacterium
GGTCGATCATGTTGGCGAGATAGCCCGCGCCGAAGCCGTTGTCGATGTTCACGACGCTGACGCCGCTCGCGCAGGAATTGAGCATCGCGAGCAGCGCGGCCACGCCGCCGAAGCTCGCGCCGTAGCCGACGCTCGTCGGCACGGCGATCACCGGGCAGTCGACCAGTCCGCCGATTACGCTGGCCAGCGCGCCCTCCATCCCCGCCGCGGCGACGACCGCCCGCGCGGCCATCAGCTCGTCCGCATGGGCCAGCAGCCGGTGCAGTCCCGAGACGCCCACGTCGTAGAGCCGCACGACGCGGCTGCCGTGGACCTCGGCGGTCACCGCCGCCTCCTCCGCGACCGGGATGTCCGACGTGCCGCCCGTCGCAACAACGACCGTGCCGGAGCCGGCCGGCTCCGGAATATTCCCCACAATGCCGAGCTTCGCCTCCGCGCGGTAATCGAGCGGGACGGTTTTTTTGACTTCTGCCGCCGCCTCGGGCGACAGGCGCGTGATGAGGATCGGCTCGACGCCGCGCTCCCGCATCCGCGCGGCGATGCCCGCGATCTGCGCGGGCGTCTTCCCCGCGCCGTAGATGACCTCCGCCGCCCCCTGACGGACGGCGCGGTGCAGGTCGACCTTTGCATAGCCGAGGTCTTCAAACGGGGCCTTTTTCAGCCGCAGCGCCGCCTCGTCCACCGAAAGTGCGCCGGAACGCACGGCCTCCAGCGTGGCCCGTAATTCCTCGTTCATCCCCGCACCTCCAGATCCAGCAGCACCGCCGGATAGATTTTTTTCAGCTCGGACAGCAGCTCCGTCCGCCGTTCCAGCGCCAGCGGCAGCTGCGCTTCCGGCAGCTGGATGCGCGCTGCGCCCGCAAAATAGCGCACGCGGAAATCGCGGAAGCCGAGCGAGAAGAGCAGCGCCTCGGCGCGCTCCGTTTTCTGCAGCTTTTCCGCCGTGATGGGCTCGCCGGTCGGCACGCGCGTGGCCAGGCAGGCGTAGGCCGGCTTGTCCCAGGTAAAAAGCCCCGCTTCGCGCGAGCGAGCGCGGATGAGCGCTTTCGTCAACCCGCACTCACGCAGCGGTGAACGCACCGAAAGCTCGCGCAGCGCGCGCATCCCCGGCCGCTCCACCGCGTCGTCCGAGGCGTTCGTCCCGTCGAGCAGGAGCGTGTAGCCGTCGGCCAGCGCCCGCGCGGCAAGCGTCCCGAAAAGGTTCCGCTTGCAGTGATAGCAGCGGTCCGCCGGGTTGACCGCGACCGCCGGATCGGCCAGCGCGTTCAGCTCCAATACCGTCAGCTTCGCGCCGATCTCGCGGCAGAGGCGCTTCGCGTCTTCAAATTCAAATTCCGGCTGAAAGGATGTCTTGATGTAGTAGGGGCGCACGTCCGCGCCGCACTGACGCGCGGCCCAGAGCAGGTAAGAGGAATCCACGCCGCCCGAAAAGCCGAGCGCCGCCTTGGGGTGTTCGTGAAAAAAGTCCTGTAGTTCCATGGTAATCTCCTGAAAAACATGAAAAGGTATACGACTCCTTCGGAAGCCGTATACCTTCTGGATATACATCTTGTGATCGCGGGGAACTGTGGGCTTCGGCCCGGGGCGGCGCTTCATGCGCTCATTGACATCATTTTAGCATACACCCCGGCGGCGCGTCAAGCCCTGCAAACAGTTTTCTCCAGTTCCGCGACGACCGAATCGATGAGCCGCCCGACGCTCAGGTCGGCCACGCCCGCGATGAAGTTTGCGCAGTGGTTGACGGGGATGAGAATGCGCTTGGCCGCGCTCTGCCCAACGGCGACGGCCATCCGCGGCGTCACCTCGCCGAGCAGCGCGTCCGCGATCACGATGCCGACCGGCCCGATGATCACATCGGCCCTGCGGCAGCAGACCACGGCGGCGTTTTCGCCCGTCGCGCCTTCGTCCGCCCCGGCGCGGAGCATCGCGGTCGTCGCCGCGGCATTCGTGCCGACTGCTGTGATCGTCACGTCCGGAAAGCGCGTGCGCACCGCCGTGACGACCTGCTTTCCAATGCCGCCGCCCTGTGCGTCCATGACCAGAATGTTCATCATTGTCCTCCAAATCGTCCGTTTTTCTCAGTATACCATGGAAACCCGTAAATTGCTATGTCATATCTTTCCACGATTGTGGCTGTTTCTGTACCGCAGCGCATTGCCGAGCAGCGTCACGGACAGGAGCGTGGCCACCAGGAATATGCCGGGGATCACCACGGCCCACCAGCTCTTTGTCAGCAGCGCCTGCTGCGCCAGCGAGAGCATGCTGCCCCACGAGATGACCTCCAGCGGCAGGCCGAGGCCGAGAAAGCTCAGCGTCGACTCGGCCAGGATCGCGCTCTGCACGTTCATGACCACCATGAAGAGGATCGCGGAGAGGAAATTCGGCGCGAGATGCTCCCACAGGACGTGGAAAAATCCGCCGCCCATGCACCGCGCGGCCAGCACATATTCGCTCGTGCGCAGGCGGCGCACCTCGGTGCGGACGACCTTGGCGATTCCAGCCCAGCCGGTGACGCCGATGACGAGCGACAGCGTCCAGACCGAGGCCGTGCCGAGAATGGCTTGTAAGAGTACGATCAGCAGCAGATGCGGCACGCTGAGGAAGATCTCCATCCCGCGCATCAGAAGCGCGTCGAGCCGCGGCCCGGCGCAGCCGCTCAGCGTGCCGAGCAGGGCGGCGATGACCGTGGAGATGGCCGCGCCCAGAAAGCCGATCGTCAGCGACGCGCGGCCGCCGTACCAGATCATCGAGAAGATGTCGCGGCCCATCGCGTCTGTGCCGAAGAGGAATTCCCGGCTGGGCGCGACATTGCAGTTGACAAGATCCATATAGGTCGGGTCGCGCGGGAGAAACAGTCCGCACGACAGACAGCCGAGGATGATGACCGCCAGGACAAGCATCGCGCCGAGCGGCAGACCGCGGTACCACGGCTGCTGTTTGGCCGGCTGCGGCGCAGAAGGCCGCGCGCCGACGAGGGTGAAATCATCCATGCGCTGCCTCCTCTCCGGCGAGGCGCGGGTCGATGCGCGCGCTGATCGCCTGCGCGAGCAGATTGCACACGATGACGGCCGCGCCGGTCATCATGCAGAGCACCATCAGCAGGTTATAGTCCTGATAGCGGGCGCTCTCATAGCTGAGCGTGCCGAGTCCTGGATAGGAAAAGACGGTCTCGACGATGTAGGTCCCGCCGAGAATGTGCGGCACGGAGATGGCCATGATCGAAAGATAGGAGGGAAGGACGTTGCGCAGCGCGTGCCGCAGAAGCACGGCCCGCTTCGGCAGGCCCTTGCCCTTGGCCAGCAGGATATAGTCCGCGCGCAGCTCTTCAATGAGCCGGCTGCGCACCAGATAGGCATAGTACCAGAGGTGGCCCAGCACGACGACCGTCACCGGAAGGATGAGATGGACGGCCCGGTCGGCAAAGCCGCCGTCGCCGCCGACACTGTAGGCCCCGGAGCTTGGCAGCCAGCGCAGCTCCACCGCAAAGAGCAAAATCAGCACGAGCGACAGCCAGAATTCCGGCACGCAGCTCATGACCGTGCCCACGCGGCAGAGGATGCGGTCGAGCAGCGAATCCTCATGCCGCGCGCAGAGCACACCGACCCCGAGCGACAGCACGAACAGCAGCACAAAGCCCACGCCGCCGAGGCGGAGCGTATAGGGCAGGCGCGTGCGGATGACCTCCAGCACATCCATCTTGTATTTGTAGGAGATACCGAAGTCGCCGCGCAGCGCGTTTTGCAGCCAGATGCCGTACTGCGTCAGGACGGGCCGGTCGAGGCCGAGCTTCGCTTCGGCCCAGGCACGCTCATCGACGCTCATTTTCTCCACGCGGTCGCCAAAGTAGGCGCGCAGCGGGTCGCCGGGCGCGTAGTGCGCGATCACGAAGACCAGCAGCGAGAGAAGGAACAGGCTGACGGTGAGCGTCAGCACGGTGCGGAGCAGACCGCGCCAGAATGGTTTTTGATTCATTCCGCCGCACCTCCTTCCAGCACGAAATGGCCCGGTGCGGCCTCGACGAGCTGCACGTCCGGATGGAAGTCTGCTTCGTCGAACGGGACGAGCTTCCGCGCCCGCTCGCGGACCGGGTCGGGCAGGGGAATGGCGGAGAGCAGCGCACGGGTGTAGCCGTGCAGCGGGTGCCGGAATAATTCTTCCGCCGGGGCGCACTCGACGAGCTTGCCCCGGTACATCACGCCCACGCGGTCGCAGAGATAGCGCACCATGGCAAGATCGTGCGCGATGAATAAGAACGTGAAGCCGTGCTCCTCCTGCAGATGGCGAAAGAGGTTGATGATCTGCGCCTGAATGGACACGTCGAGCGACGAGACCGGTTCGTCGGCCACGAGCAGCTCCGGCTCCATCGAAAGCGCGCGGGCGATGGCCACGCGCTGCCGCTGCCCGCCGGACAGCTCCGCCGGATACTGGTCGAGATAGACCGGGTCGAGTCCAACGTATTTCATTTGGAACGCGGCCTCTTCGCGGTAATTTGCGCGCGGCGTGGCGCGGCGGGCGATGCGCAGCGGCTCTGTGATCGCCTCGCAGACGGAGCGCCGGGGATCGAGGCTGGACGTCGAGTCCTGGAAGATCATCTGCCGCGCGGTTTGCAGATAGGCGCGGTGCGCGCGGAACTGCGCGCGGTCGGTCACGTCGATGCCGTGGAAGAAAATATGCCCCGCGTCCGGCCGGTAGAGGTTCATGATGCAGCGCGCGGCGGTCGACTTGCCGGAGCCGGACTCGCCGACGAGGCCGAAGATCTCGCCGCGCCGCACGGAGAATGACAGATCGTCCACCGCGCGGACGGTCAGTCCGCGCACGGGGGAAAAGCTGTGCGTCAGGTGCTCCACGGAGAGCAGGATCTCATCCTTCATGCCGGAGCCCTCCCAGCGGCGGCGCGACCTTCGGCGCGCGCGGATCGAGCAGCCAGGTGGCTGCAAAGTGGGTATCGGTGATGCGGAACATCGGCGGCGCCTCGCGATAGTCGATGGCGAGGGCATATTCGTTCCGTTCGGCAAAGGCGTCGCCTGCGGGCGGGTCGATCAGCGTGGGCGGCATCCCCGGAATGGTATAGAGCGGCTCACCGTGCCGCGCCAGCGCGGGCAGCGCCCGCAGCAGCGCCCATGTGTAGGGGTGGCGCGGGTCGTAGTAGACCTCCTCTGCCGTCCCGATCTCGACGATCCGCCCCGCATACATCACGGCCACGCGGTCTGCCGCACGGGCCACGACGCCGAGGTCGTGCGAGACCAGCACCGTCGCCGTGCCGAGCTTTTGCTGCACGTCGCGCAGCAGGTCTAAGATCTGGGCCTGCACGGTCACGTCGAGCGCGGTCGTCGGCTCATCGGCAAAGAGAATTTGCGGATTTCCGGCCAGCGCGATGGCGAGGACGGCCCGCTGCCGCATGCCGCCGGAAAACTGGTGCGGATAGGCGAGCATCCGCTCCGCAGCCCGGTCGATCCCGACAAGGGCCATCAGCTCCTCCACGCGCGCCGAGACGGCCTCGTGCGGGGCTTTGCGGTCGTGGAGGCGGACGGCCTCTGCGATCTGCGCGCCGATGGTCATGCTGGGGTTCAGAGCGGTGAGCGGGTCCTGAAAGACCATGGAAAACAGGCGCCCGCGCAGCTTTTGCAGCTCGCGCTCGCGGTAGGGCGCGATGTCCACGCCGTTCACAAGAATTTCGCCGGACACCGCCGCCGAGTCCGGCAGCAGCCGCATGACCGCGCGGCAGAGCGCGCTCTTGCCGCAGCCGCTCTCGCCCACGATGGCCAGCACCTCGCCGGGCCGCAGCGAAAAGCTGACGTCCCGCACGGCCTGTACATCGCCGCGCGGCGAGCGGTAGGTCACGGACAGGTTTTTCACTTCCAACAGATTCGGCATAGTGTTCCTCACAGACGGCAAACGCAGGGAGCAAAGCTGCTCCCTGTGTCCGCCGGTTTCTATTTGATGAATTGGGATGTTTCTCAGTCGAGCGTCCAGGTCTCAACGTTCCAGAAGATGCCGACGCCGTGGTGGCCCATGACGGTGTCCACAGCGATGCCGTGCAGACGGCTCGTTGCGACATAGTTCGCGTCGATGTAGCAGATGAAGGCGTAGGCCGGGTCATTCGCCAGCGCGACCTGGAATTCGTCGTAATACTGTTTCCGCACCGCCGGGTCGCTCGATTCGCGCGCGTGGGTCAGCGCCTCGTCGACTTCGGCGTTTGAGTAGCCGGAGTAGTTCGCGCCCTTGTCCGTGCCGAAGACCTTATAGGTGTGGTCGTCCGCGTCAAACGGGCTGCCCCAGCCGATCAGGCAGGCCATTTGGCCGCCCCAGTCCATGACGGCCGGGATGTCCACAGTGCAATGGATGCCGACCTCGCGCAGCTGCTGCGCGGCGGCCTGTGCAATGTCGATGCGATCCTGTTCGCCGGACATGACGCTGATCGTGAACGCGATCTCCGCGCCGCCGCGCTCATAATAGCCGTTCGCGCCCATCACGCAGCCCGCATCTTCGAGGATCTGCTTCGCCTTTTCGGGGTTATAGTCATAGTGCTCAACATTTTCGTTGTTGTAGACGTTCCGCTGCAGCGGCCCGTAGGCGGGCATGCCCTGCCCGAGCAGGACGGCATCTACGATGGCCTGCCGGTCAATGGCGTAGCAGATCGCGGGGATGAGATCACGGTTCTCGGTCCAGTAGTCGTTCCAGAAGTTGAAGAGAATGCCGCGATAGTCGCTCGTCTTCATGTCGTAGCAGGTGAAGCCGTCCTTCGTCTGGAACTGTGCAGCGTTCTTCGGGTCGAGCAGCGCAAGGTCGAGTTCACCGGACTCCAGCTGCAGCGCCTGCGCGTTGTCGTCCGGAACGATTTTGAACACGATGCGGTCGATGTTCGGTGCGCCCTTGTAATAATTTTCATTTTTCGTCAGGATGATGGCCTGTCCAACGTCCCAGCGTTCGAGCTTGTATGGCCCGGTGCCGACCGGTGCGCGGAAAAATGCCGACTCCTGCCAGTCCTCGCCCGCGAGCAGATGCTCCGGCAGGACGGCCATCGTCATGTAATCGAGGAACGCAACGTTCGGCGCGGAGAGGCGGAAGGAGACCGTGTGCTCGTCCGTGACGGTGATCTCTTCGACGTCCTCAAAGTTCGGCGCGTTTTCCGAACCGTTTTCGGGGTTCATGATCGCCTCAATCGTGAATTTTACGTCGCTTGCCGTGACCGGCTCGCCGTCGTGCCACGTGAGGTTTTCGCGGAGGTGGAACGTGTAGGTGTTCGTCGCCTCGTCCAGCTCCCACGTCTCGGCAAGACCGGGCACGACGTTATTCTCGCCGTCGTGGGCCGTCAGGCCGTCGAAGAGCAGCAGGTTGATCTCACCGTGCTCGTCCATTGCGGGATTGATGCGCGTATAGTCTGCAGAGCCGTAGGTCAGCGTTGTTCCGCTGTCCTCCGCCGCGTCGGACGGGGTGGTGTCGGTGGTTTTTGCACAGGCTGCCAGCGTGAGCAGCATGGTGAGCGCCAGAAGCGCCGCCAGAAGTTTTTTCATGTTTCCTCCAAAAAATCAGGCTTCGGCCCTGTTTTGCCAGACTTCTGCCTGAGCACCTCTGTATTTTAACAGACTGATGTGCTGCTGTGAAGCTCCCCGGGGGGATATTATTTTTGCGCTGCCGGATAAAAGGTTCAGTCCCATCTAAAAACGTATAAAAAATTATACGAAGCATCTTGACAACATAGAAATAATTCTATATACTGCAACTGGAAGGAAAAAGACTCCAAAGGAGGGTTTTACGATGCGATACATAGAACTCGACACCCCGGCACTGCTGATCGACCGGGAACGGCTGATGAAAAATCTGAAGGACATGCAGTTCTACGCGGACGCGCACGGCGTGGCCCTCCGCCCGCACACGAAGACGCACAAGTGCCCGGAGATTGCGAAGATGCAGCTCGCCGCCGGGGCCTGCGGTATCGCCGTGGCGAAAGTCGGCGAAGCCGAAGCCATGGCCGAGGCGGGGCTGGACAATCTCTTCATTGCGAATGAGATCGTCGGCGAGGCGAAGCTCCGCCGCATCGCGGCGCTGGCGAAGCAGGGCGTGAAGATCTCGTTTGGCGTGGACACGCCGTGTCAGGTGGAAGCGGCGGAGTCCGTCTTTGCGCAGGAGGGCGTTTCCGTGCCGGTGCTCGTGGAGATCGAGGTCGGGGAGAACCGCTCCGGTATCATCGAAGAAGCGGACTTTCTTGCGCTGCTCGATACCATCCGCGCCTGTCCGCACGTGCCGTTCGGCGGCATTTTCTCGCACGACGGCAACAGCTATTCCGCGCCTGATCTGGAGGTGCTCCGCGCGCTTTCGGAAGGGGCGCAGCGGCGGACGCTGCATTTTGCGGAGCTCGCCGCGCAGCACGGCCTGCCCTGCCGGACGGTCAGCTACGGCGCGACGCCGACGTTTATGAACCATGTGGACATCCTGCCCGGCATTACGGAGCTCCGCCCCGGCACCTATGCGCTGATGGATGCCTCGCAGGGACACGCCATCGGCACGCTGGATCGCTGTGCGGCGACCGTGCTCGCCACGGTCATCAGCCGCCCAACGGCGGAGCGCACGATCCTCGACGTCGGCGCGAAGGGCCTGACGATGCAGTCCCGCACCGAGGGGATCTGCGCCACGCCCGGCAAGGGCACGCTCTACGACCGGCCGGAGACGCACATCGAAAAGGTCTTCGACGAGCACGCCATCGTCAACGACCCGGCGTTCCGCGAGGCGGTGTCGGTCGGCGACAAGGTGCGCATCATTCCGGTGCATATCTGCCCGGTCTGCAACCTCTATGAGCGGGCATATCTCATCTCCGGCGATGAGATCGTACAGGAGCTGGACACTGCGGCGCGCGGAAAGCTGCAATAAGGAGCAAGCATGGAAATTCGAAGTGTATTGAAACCCTATATCCCGGTTGCGGAGCTGCTGGCCGCGACATTCGGGCCGGACTGCGAGGTCGTGCTGCACGATCTGGCCGCGCCGGAGCGGTCGGTCGTCTATGTGGCGAATCCGTCCGTCACGGGCCGGAAGATCGGCGACAGCTTTGACCAGCTCGTGCGGCAGGTCATCCTCTCCCACGAGCTGCGGGAGGATTACGTCGCGAACTATTACTTTACCGCCAAAAACGGCAAGCGCATCCGCTCGTCCTCGCTGCTCATCCGCGGGGCGGACGGCAAGCTCGAGGGGGCGCTCTGCATCAACCTCGACACGACGCGCGTACAGGCCCAGATGGACTTTTTGCAGAGCCTGCTGCCGCAGCCGCCGGCGGCCAGGGCCCCGGAAGCGCCTGCGGAGCCGGAGCACATCTCCGTCATGATCGAAAATCTGATGGACGGCATCGTCGGCAGCGCGGAGAGCGCGGCCCTCACGCGCGAGCAGCGCATCGAAAAGGTGCGCTTTATGAAGGAAAAGGGGCTGTTTTTGATGAAGGGCAGCATCGAAAAGGCTGCCGAAAAGCTCGGCGTCAATAAAGTCACCATCTACAGCTATCTGGACGAAGTCAGGGGGAAACACGCATGAGAGCCATCACACTGCCAAGCGTCCTGGAAAATAAGGGCCATTACGTCCCCGGCATGATCTCCGGCGACAAGCTCTATGTCTCCGGCCAGCTTCCGGTCCACCATGAGACCGGAGCGCCGATGGCAGACACCATCGAGCAGCAGACGCGCGACGCGCTCCACAATGTTGAGCGGGTCTTGCTTGCTGCCGGATGTACGAAGGAGGACGTCGTCCTCTGCCGCGTCTACATCCCTGATGTCGCGGCGTGGGACACGGTCAACGCCACCTACGCGGCATTTTTCGGAAGTCATAAACCGGCGCGCGTTATTGTTCCGACGCGGGAGCTGCACAACGGCGCACGGATTGAAATTGAAGCCATTGCGGAACTATAGGAGGAACGAACCATGCAATTTGTATGCAGCAAATGCGGACACATCGAATCCGTCACCACGCGCAAGGCGCACTGCGGCTGCGGCGGCCTCTGGAACCTGGATTATCAGCCGCCGAAGTTTGACCTCGGCGAGATCGACAGGCACGAATGGAGCCAGTTCCGCTACCGGAACTTCATGGCGCTGGACGGCGACGTCTGGCGCACCGTCACCATGGGCGAGGGCATGACGCCCATCGTCCGCCTGGACGAGGACGTGCTTTTAAAGATGGACTACTTCATGCCCACGCTCTCGTTCAAGGACCGCGGCGCGGCCGTCCTCGTCGCGCACTGCAAGGCCATCGGCGTGGACAAGGTCGTCCAGGATTCGAGCGGCAACGCGGGCAACTCCGTCGCGGCCTACTGCGCGAAGGCGGGCATCGCCTGTGAGATCTTCGTCCCGGAAGGGACGAGCCCCAAGAAGATCAACATGATCCGCGCGCATGGCGCAACCTGCACCGTCGTCCCCGGCACGCGCGACCACTGCGCCGATGTCTGCCGCGCGAAGGTCGAGCAGGAGGGCGTCTACTACGCGAACCACGTCTACAATCCCTTCTTCTACGAGGGCACGAAGACCTATATCTATGAAGCCTTCGAGCAGCTGGGCCGCGTGCCGGAGCACATCGTTGTCCCGACCGGCAACGGCACGCTCTTCCTCGGGGCGATCTACGCGCTCGAGCATCTGGAGCGCAGCGGCGCCATCGACCATTTCCCGCAGATTATCGCCCTCCAGAGCGAAAATTGCGACCCGCTGCTCCGCGCGGCAGAAAAGGGCGAGGCGGAGCCGGAGACCGTCACGCCCACGCCGACCATCGCCGAGGGCATCGCCATCGGCAAGCCCATGCGCGGCGAAGAAATTCTGGCCCTTGCGAAGAAGCACGGCGTCCGCTTCGTTCATGCGCCGGAGGACAAGATCCTGGACGCGCGGGCTGAGCTGGCACGGAAAGGCATCTACTGTGAGCACACGACGGCGGCCAACTACGCAGCCTATCTCGAATATTGCCGCCTCTACGGCAGAACGTCCGATACGCTCATCACCATGTGCGGCGCCGGTCTGAAATCGGATCATTAAAATACAGGGGCCGATGCCTAAATCGGCCCGGCGGGCGGACAGGGTCGTCCGCCCCTACAATACATCTGAAATGTACAGCAAAACCCCGGCCGGGTGGGTCCCGGGCGGGGCTGCTGTTTTCAGATACACGTTAGAGCACGAAGGCCAGCGCGACGGCGAAGATCAGCGTGGGCAGCATATTGGCGACCTTGAGGCGCTGCTGATCCCAGATGAGGTTGACGCCGACGCAGAAGACGAGGATCGAGCCGGTAAGGGCGAGGTTGCTCGTGGCCTGCGCGGTCATGATGGGCTGCAAGAAGCGGGCAAAGAGCGTCACCAGCCCCTGAAAGATCGCGACCGGGATGGCCGAGAAGATGCACCCTTTGCCCATCGTCGCGGACATGACCATGATGATGATCGCATCGAGGATGGATTTTGTGACGAGCAGCGAGATGTCGCCGAACAGCCCGTCGTTGATCGCACCGACAACGGCCATTGCCCCGATGCAGACCGTGAGCGAGGCGGTGAGGAACGCATTCAGGAAACCGGAGTCGCCATCCGCGCCTGCACGCTTTCGGAGCCAGACGCCGAAGCGCTCGAGCCGGCCTTCGAGGTCGAGCGCGCCGCCGAGGATGGAGCCGCCGATGAAGCTGAAAATGGTCATCATCGTGCCGCCGACGGAGAGCGCGCCGTCTTCGATCGTAAACATGTTCTGCAGTGCGCCGGACAGGCCGATGAACAGCACGCAGATGCCGATGGCCTTTGTCAGCGTGTCGGAGATGCGCTGGGGCAGCGCGTTTTTCAGCAGTAAGCCGAGCAGGCCGCCCACAACGATGGCCCCGGCGTTGATGATCGTTCCCAGTCCGATCAAAATGATCCCTTCTTCCGGCGGATAATACGGACGTATTGTAGCGCCGAAAGAAGGGGTTTTCAAGATGGCGATTCGAATTTTTTCGACAATTCCAGAAGAATATCACGCCGGTTATCCGCCGGGCATTGCAGCACGTGCCCCAGCAGCGCGTGCAGCAACTGTCCGAGCGCCGGGCCGCGCAGCAGCGGGAAATCGCGCCCGGAGACCGCGAGCGTCTTCAGGCTGACGCAGTCGCCGGAGGCGAGAATTTTGTCTACGGTGTCCGTCTGCGCCAGCGCGGCGAGCAGCCGCGCGGCCTCTTCGCCCTCGGCGGCGAGCAGCCGCTTCCAGCCGAGAGGATCCTCCGGTGCGGGCCAGTGCGCGCGTGCCGTCTGGCAGAGCCGGACGAGCTTCGCAGGCAGGCGGAACGCGGAAAGATCCAGCTCCGGCACGAGGATGGCAAATCCGGCCCAGCGGGCCTCCGCCGTGGGCGGGAGCGCGGCGAGTCCTGTGAGGTTCTGCGGGCCGGTCAGGCCGCAGGAGGTGAGAAGACCCGCATCGGTCATTGTGCCCACCCACTGCGGGGCAGGGGAGCAGAGCGTTTTTGTGACCTCCTCGGTGATGCGCTCGCGCGAGAGCTGTTCGCAGCGCGGCGCGCAGCGCAGAAGCGCCGCCCAGCTGGCCTGCTCGATGGTAAAGCCGAGCTGCGCCGCGAAGCGGCACGCGCGGAGCATGCGGAGGGCATCTTCGCGGAAGCGCCGGTTCGGTGCGCCTACGCAGCGTAAAATGCCCGCTGCGAGATCGGTACGGCCTCCGTGGAAATCGCAGATCGTCCCGCGTTGATCCATCGCCATTGCGTTGACCGTGAAATCGCGCCGGGCGGTATCCTCGCGCAGCGAGCGGACGAAGCGGACGGCGTCCGGGTGACGGCCGTCGTGATAGGCGCCGTCGGCGCGGTAGGTCGTGACCTCGACGGGGCCGACGTCTGACAGGACGGTGACGGTGCCGTGGGGCAAACCGGTCGGGACCGTGCGTGGGAAGAGGGCCAGCACCTGCTCCGGCAGGGCGGAGGTCGTGACGTCCCAGTCGTGGATGGGGCGGCCGAGCAGTGTGTCGCGCACGCAGCCGCCGACATACCACGCCTCATAGCCCGCGCTTTGCAGCGTCTCAAGCACTTTGTCCGGCCGCATGATGTCACTTCCTTTCCGCTTCGACCCTGTTTGTATCTGTTATACCACAGGAACGGGAGGAAACGCAAGCAAAAACAGAAAAACCGAAAAAGTTGAACAAAAATTTACAATTTACACCTTGAACAGCCGGGTTCTCTCTGTTAAACTGAATAAAACCATCAAAGAAGGAGACGAAGCCCATGCCGAGACGCAGACTGCTGCTGCACCACCAGACCGCTTATGAGCCGGAGACGCTGGAGCTGCCGGAAGAAGTGGTCATCCCGAAGAAAAACGCACCGAGCGTGAACGGCACGCTCCGCCAGACGGCGCTGCGCGTGCCGGAGGTGACGTGGCAGTGCAGCGGGATCATGGTGTTCGGGAAGAAGATCCGTTCTCTGGTCTTCTCGACCGATCTTGCCATCATCAAGAATATCAACGCCGACGCAGTCATCGCGGTCTATCCGTTCACGCCGCAGCCGATCATCAACGAGGCGCTGCTGATGGCGTCGGACATTCCGGTGTTCACGGGCGTGGGCGGCGGACTGACAAAGGGGCACCGCGTGGTGAATCTCGCGATGTATGCCGAGATGCAGGGCGCGATGGGCGTCGTGGTCAATGTGCCGACGTCCGGCCTCGTCATCTCGCGGATGCGCCGGACGATCGACATCCCCATCGTCGTGACCGTGGCGAACCACGGGACGGACTACGCACGCCGCATCGATGACGGCGCGGCCATCTTCAACGTCGCCGCCGGGAGCGCCACGGCGGAGATCGTCGCGGACATCCGTGCGCAGTTCCCGGACATGCCCATCATGGCGACCGGCGGCCCTACCGACGAGAGCGTCCTGCGCACGATCGACGCCGGGGCCAACGCCATCACCTATACGCCGCCCTCGACGGCGGACCTCTTCAAGCACACGATGGAGCGCTATCGGATGGGCCTGCCTTATGAGCACGAATAAGTGCTGCAGCAGCAAATTTCACAGTCTGGGACGCACAAAGGAGCGGCTTTTTTCCATTTGGGCGATTGTAACGAACTGCATTGTGTGATAAACTAGGAAATAGTGTGAACCGGTGCGGTTCAGGCGATTTTATGCGGTTTGGGACGATTTGAGAGATGAAAATTGCAGATGTGCATGCCCATGTGTTCCCGGAAAAGCTGGCCGTGAAGGCCGCGGGGTCGATCGGGCAGTTTTATGGAACAGAGATGTACTGCGAGGCAAGCATGGAGCGGCTCGTCGCGGAGGAAGAGAAGGCCGGCGTGAGCCGGTATGTCATCAGCAGCTCGGCGGTCGTGCCGAAGCAGGTGCGCTCCATTGTGGAATTTCTGGCAGAGGCGCGCAAGGGCTATCCCGAGTGCATTTCCTTCGGCTCCATCTATCCCGGCATGGACGGATATGAAGAGGTGCTCGACGAGCTGCAGGCGCTGGGTTCGCGGGGCTTGAAGATCCATCCGGATTTTCAGAAGCTCCCGATCGACGATCCCTCCGGCATCGAGACCTATCGGGCCATCGCGCGGCGCGGCCTCCCGGTGCTGATGCACATGGGCGACAACCGCTACGATTTTTCCAGCCCTGAGCGGCTGACGAACCTGATCCGCCAGGTGCCGGATCTGATCGTGATCGCGGCGCACTTCGGCGGCTGGAACGCCTGGGACCGGTCGCTGGCGCATCCGCAGCCGGAAAACGTCTTCTACGACACGTCGTCGACCACGCCGATGGTCCCGCACGACATGGTCATGCGGATGTTCGACAAGCTCGGGCCGGAGCGGTTTTTGTTCGGGACGGATTTCCCGATGTGGTCGCCGGAGGAGATGGTGCGGCAGTTTATGACGTACGACCTCGGCGACAGCCTGCGTGAGCAGATCTTATATGGGAATTTTATGCGCCTGTTCGGCCTTGCGGACGAGCAGGACAAATAAGAAGGAGGAGACGGTATCATGTTTGAGATCGGCGTCGACATCGGCGGCACGAACATCAAGTATGGCCTGGTGAACGAAGCGCTGGAGATCGTGGCGCACGGCAGCATTCCCTTCCCCAAGACAACGGCAGAGGACATGGCGGACAAGCTTGCGGCAGCGCTGCGCGCCATGCTGGCGGAGCAGGGCGTGACGGAGATCGGCTCCATCGGCATCGTCGTGCCCGGCAGCATCGACAAAAGCGGCGAGATCGTGATCGCGGCGTACAACCTCGGCTTCCACGACGTGCCGCTTCGGGCGATCATGCAGGCGCGCTTCCCCGGCGTGCCGGTCTACATCGCGAACGACGCGAACGGCGCGGCGCTGGCGGAGCTCTACAAGGGTGCGTTCCGGGGATGCAGAACGGCGGTGCTTTTGACGCTGGGCACGGGACTGGGCGGCGGCATGATTCTGGACGGCCGGATGTTCAACGGCGGGCGGAATCAGGGCTGCGAGCTCGGACACATGTATCTCGTGGAGGGCGGCGAGCACTGCACCTGCGGCAATGACGGCTGCATGGAGGCCTACTGCGCAGCCAGCGCACTGGCGCGCGAGGGACGCAGAGCCATGGAGGCCCATCCCGAGAGCTTGCTGGCAAAGCGCTCCGGTGGGGATGCGGAAAAGGTGGACGCGCGGCTGGTGACGGACTGCGCGAAGGCAGGCGACGCGGTGGCGGAGACGGTATTTGACCGCTATTTGGAGCATCTGAGCGCAGCGTGTGCATCGATCTTCAACCTGCTCGACCCCGAGGTCATCGCCATCGGCGGCGGACTTTGCGGCGCGGGCGAGTTCCTGTTCGGGCCGCTTCAGGACAAGGTCACGGAAAAGTGCTTCTATTCCGAGCGCGGCGCGGTCGTGCCCGCAGTCATGGGCAACGATGCCGGTGTCGTCGGCGCAGCGATGCTCCGGCGTGACGCGGAAAAGCACTAAATGACGGCAGTACCGCGTAATTGTGTCCGCGCGCTTCGCCGGATCGTGCGGTATTGCCTTTGAAATTGATAAAAACGAAATCTATCATAGATCAGAGGTTTTCAAAGTATGGTCAGAATCGATTTGAACGGAACGAAGGGCTTCGCGCCCGCAGAAGACAAGGCCCGCGCCAAGGCGGCCATGGACACGCTGCTGCACGGCACCGGCGCGGGGAACGATTTCCTCGGCTGGGTCGACCTGCCGGTGAACTACGACAAGGAAGAGTTCGCCCGCATCCAGCAGGCAGCGAAGAAGATCCAGAGCGACTCTGAGGCGGTCGTCGTGATCGGCATCGGCGGCTCGTATCTCGGTGCGCGCGCTGTGGTGGAGCTGCTGAAGAGCCCGAACTACAACGGCCTCGCGAAGAAGACGCCGGACATCTATTTCGCGGGCAACGGGATCTCCGGCGAAGCGCTCAGCGAGACGATCGCCATGGTCGGCGACCGGGATTTCTCCGTGATCGTCATCTCCAAATCCGGCACGACGACGGAACCGGCCATCGCGTTCCGCATTTTCAGGGAGATGCTGGAGAAAAAGTACGGCAAGGCCGGTGCGCAGGGCCGCATCTATGCCACGACCGACCGCGCGCGCGGTGCGCTCAAGACGCTCGCCACGCAGGAGGGCTATGAGACGTTCGTCGTGCCCGACGATGTCGGCGGCCGCTATTCCGTGCTGACGGCAGTTGGTCTGCTGCCGATCGCGGCGGTGGGGATCGACATCGAGGCGCTGATGCGCGGCGCGGCGCAGGAGCGCGAAGCGATCCTGCGCGATGGGCTCGAGAGCGCGGCGGTGCAGTATGCGATGAGCCGTCAGGGCCTGTACGACGAGGGCAAGCAGATCGAGATCCTCGCGGCCTATGAGCCGGCGTTCCGCTTCTTCGCCGAGTGGTGGAAGCAGCTGTTCGGCGAGTCCGAGGGCAAGAGCGGCAAGGGCGTCTTCCCGGCGTCTGTCGATCTGACGCCGGACCTGCACTCGATGGGCCAGTATATGCAGCAGGGCCTACGGATGTTACAGGAGACGGTCGTCTTCTTCGATCAGGCGCGCGCGCGCGTCGAGATCCCGACCGATGCGGACAACCTCGACGGGCTGAACTATCTCGCGGGCAAGACGATGGATTATGTCAACGAGGTCGCCATGAAGGCCACCAAGAAGGCGCACATCGACGGCGGCGTCCCCGTGACGGAGATCCGCGTGGAGCGGGTCTGCGAGGAGACAGTCGGTGCGCTGATCTACTTCTTCGAGTTTGCGTGCGGCGTGTCCGGTTATATCAGCGGCGTCAACCCGTTCAACCAGCCCGGCGTCGAAGCATACAAGACCAACATGTTCGAGATGCTCGGCAAGCCCGGCTACGAAAAGAAATAACGAAAGATAACG
>CAJMLC010000020.1 GCA_905214155.1 uncultured bacterium
ACCTGTGACCCCTTGCTTGTAAGGCAAGTGCTCTCCCAGCTGAGCTAACCTTCCATTTCCACTCTCGACCGCTTTTTCAGCGGCGCCGCATCTCTCAGCGACGGGTGTTATTATACAGGCAGATGGGGCGTTTGTCAATAGGTTTTTCAAAAAAATTTCCCAAGAACTTTTTCTGCTGGTTTTGCTAAGAAACCAGGCCAAAACTTGCAAAAACCTGCTGCTCCGTGCTATGATATGTCGTGCCTGTGTCCTCGCGGACGGAGAAGGTCAGCGCGTAATAATAGTCGCGGTCTGATAATATTTCCGCATGACAGAGCCGCCCGCCGTCCGCCTCCGGCACGTACCAGCCGAAGCTGCACCGGCCCGCCTGATCGCGCAGCACGGCGCGCAGCTCCTCCGCCGAATAGCCCGAGACCGCGCGCACCGCCTCGTCGAGACCGGCGGCCGGAATGGTCTGCGCGACGATCTCATAGTCGCCGTCCGGGTGTGCGTAAGCCCGCCAGCAGTCCGATTCACCGAGCAGCGACGCGTCCTCCGGCACGTCGAACACCAGCTGCATCGGCGCCTCGGCCGAGACCGGCTGGACGATCTCGTCGTCCACGGTCTCCCACACGACCTCGGCCCGCGAACAGCCGCTGAGCAGCACCATCAGCATACACGCCAGGATCAGATAACGCTTCATTCTAAAACCCCTCCCGGAAAGGAACTTACCATGCCCATCTACTTACCGTTGTCCATCTACCTGTCTCTAATCAATGCGCTTGCTTTCCTGCTTATGCTTGCGGACAAGCAGCGCGCGAAAAAACACCGCTGGCGCATCCCGGAGGCCGTGCTGCTGGGCGCGGCAGCCCTTGGCGGGAGCGTTGGGGCCCTGTTCGGCATGTGGCTGTTCCATCATAAAACACGGAAGGCGAAGTTCTTCATCACCATCCCGCTGCTGCTCGCGGCACAGTGTGCGCTGCTGTACTGGATATATGTCCATTAAATATTCCAGTTTTGGATTGACAGCGGCGCGCGTGTTCGATATGATAAATGCGCTGCGCAGCAGCCCCGATTCTAAAAAAGGGAAAGAGAAAGAGACTATGAAACGAAACCTGACTTTAAAAGAATATATCTTGGTGGCGAGCATGCTGTTCGGCCTGTTCTTCGGCGCGGGCAACCTCATTTTCCCCGTCAGCATGGGCCAGCAGGCCGGCAGCCGGATGTGGCCCGCGTTCTTCGGCTTTTTCATCACCGGGGTGGGACTGCCGCTGCTCGGCATCGCTTCGCTCGGTATCAGCCGGAGCTCGGGCCTGTTCGACCTCGGCTGCAAGGTCAACCGCCCCTATGCCTATTTTTTTACCTGCCTGCTCTATCTGACGATCGGGCCGTTCTTCGCCATCCCGCGCTGCGCGGCGACATCGTTCACCGTCGGGCTGGAGCAGGTCCTGCCCGCGGGCGGCAATGCGCGGGTCTATCTGCTGATCTTCTCGCTGGTCTTTTTCGCGATCGCGCTCTATTTTTCGCTGTTCCCCGGCAAGATCCTTACGTCCATCGGCAAGATCTTAAATCCGCTGTTCCTGCTGTTCCTCGCGATTTTGATCGTGGTGGCGATGCTGCGCCCCTCGGCGCACATTGCGGACGTGGCCCCCGATGCGGCCTATGCCGCGCAGCCGTTCTTCTCGGGCTTCCTCGGCGGGTATAACACGATGGACGCGCTGGCCAGCCTGGCCTTCGGCATCATCGTCGTGCAGGTCATCCGCGGCCTCGGCGTGCAGGAGCCGGGCGACATCGCGGCCAATACCGTCCGCGCGGGCGTCTTCAGCTGTTTGTTCATGGGCGTCATCTATCTGTTCGTCACCATCGTCGGCACGCAGAGCCGCGGCCTGTTTGCCACGGCGGAAAACGGCGGCGCGGCCCTCGCGCAGATCGCGCAGCATTATCTCGGCGCGCCCGGCCTCGTCATTCTGGCTGCGACGGTCACGCTCGCGTGTCTGAAGACCGCCGTCGGCCTGATCACGAGCTGCGCGGAGACGTTTTCGGCGCTCTTTCCGCACGGCCCGGCCTACCGTGTGTGGGCGGTGCTGTTCGCGGTGATCTCGTTCCTGTTCGCAAACCTCGGGCTGAGCAGCATCATCGCGTTTTCCACGCCGGTGCTGATGTTCCTCTATCCGCTCTCCATCACGCTGATCCTGCTGGCCCTGTGCGGGAAGCTCTTCGGGCATGATCGCGCGGTCTACAACTGGGTCATCGGGTGTACGCTCGTCGCCGCAGTCTACGACCTGCTGCGGTCGCTGCCCGATACGCTGCGCGCGGCGTGCCATCTGGACGGCCTGCTGGGCGCGGTGGGTGGCGTTCTGCCGTTTGCCGAGACGGGACTCGCCTGGATCTGCCCGGCGCTCCTGGGGCTCGTCATCGGCCTCATCGTCCATTTTGCAAAAAAGTCGAAGTGACCGCAAAAGCCTTCTCTTAGGTAAAGAGGGGGCTTTTTTGCTGCGGAGAATGTAAAATATCGGATTGCAATTTGAAGGAAGCTCTGGTAGAATGGAAGAAACCGCCGGGAACGGCGGGACGGCAAGGGAGTACTCCCTTGCGCTGGGATCTTATCCCAGCGCAATCCTCCTTTGGCTCTGCGTTTTTCATGGAGTACGGAAAACGCACGGAAACGGGAGGGATGACGATGAAAAAACGACTGCTCAGCCTGCTGCTCGCTCTGACGCTCTGTCTGGCGCTGCTGCCCGGTGTGGCTCTGGCGGCTACATCGGTCACGAATGAGCAACAATTAAGGGACGCTGTCGCAAGTGGCGGCGAAATCCAACTGGTGAACACCATCACGATCAATAGCACATTGACGATTGAAAGTGGAAAAACTGTCACGCTGGATCTGAATGGTCATGTGCTGAAAATGGACGGCAGTGGCAGTGCAATCGCGGTAAATGACGGAGCAGTACTGACAATCAAGGACAGCCCTTCGGAATTGACCCATAAATTCATAAAAGACGACGCTCGTTATATTCTCGATGAGACCAATGGCACAGAAACGATCCAGCGCGGCGTCATCATTGGCGGAACAGGGACGGTGAAGGGAAAGTTCACCTATGGTGGCTGTGTAAATAACAACGGTATGTTCACGATGGACGGCGGCACGATCACAGGTGGTCAGGCTACTTATGGTGGTGGTATATACTCAACGGGAAAGTTCATTATGAACAGCGGTTCCATCAAAGGCTGTTCGAGTTCTGCAAGTGGTCAATATGCAGCCATATACATAGAAAGAGGGGAAATGCTCGCCAACGATGGCATGATAGAGGGCACCGGTGCCGTGAAAGGCACCGTCAAAACAGAGGCCGGAAAGCGTGGGACAACATTTTCAGGACATATCAAAATCTATATGCCAGGTACCATTGAGGGTGGTATTTTTACTGGTTATGCCGAAAATTGGAGCGGCACGATCAAGGGCGGCACCTTTTCCGGGACAGTCTTGGCGCGCGGCCCTATTCAGGGAGGTAACTTTGTCGTTAAATTTGGCCTGAACGGCGGCACGCCGGCAGCGCAAGGGGATTACAACGAGCAGACAATAAAATATCGGGAAAAAGCAATACAGCCAGATGCCCCCAGCAAAATCGGTTATGACCTCGCGGGTTGGTACGTCGGTGACAGTGATACGAAGTGGAATTTCGAGGAAGACACTGTCACCGGGCCGATGACGCTGAAAGCGAAATGGACGATCAAGCAATATACCGTCACGTTTGATCCGGACGGCGGCTCTGATGTGCCGTCCATCACACAGAACTATAACGCGACGGTCGATGCGCCGGAAGCTCCCACCAAATACGGATACACCTTTGCGGGCTGGTATGATGGCGAGACTAAACAGGAGTTCCCCTTCACACTGACTGACAACAAGACTCTGAAGGCAAAATGGACACCGATCCCGGTGACGCCGGTGGAAGAGCCGGCGATGCCGTGGTGGGCCATCCTGCCGGCGCTGGATGAGACGCAGGGGTTCAGCTTCGCCGATGTGGACCGGGGTGACTGGTTCTACAACGACGTCTACAGCGCCTATGAGGCCGGGCTGATGACCGGCACGGGCGCGGACACGTTCAGCCCCTACGGCGGCGCGACGCGCGGCATGATCGTGACGGTGCTGGCCCGGATGAGCGGCGTGAGCACCTCCGGCAGCCCGTGGTACGCGGCGGGGCAGCGCTGGGCGATGACCAATGGGGTCTCTGACGGCACGGACATGACCGGCACCATCACGCGCGAGCAGCTCGCCGCGATGCTCTATCGCTACGCGCAGCTCTGCGGCGCGGACGTCAGCGTTGGCGCGGACACCAACATCCTGCGCTATGCCGACGCGGCGGAGCTCCCCGGGTACGCGGTCCCGGCGATGCAGTGGGCCTGCGGCGTGGGGCTCGTGCAGGGCTCCGGCGGGAAGCTCAGCCCCAAGGCGACGGCCAACCGGGCGCAGGCCGCCGCGATGCTGATGCGGTTCTGCACAGTGGTCAGATAAGATCGACCGGCTCGCTCCGTGTGGAGCGGGCCGGTTTTTTCGCGGCGGATGTGTTCGGACGGTGGAAAAATCTGAATTCTGTGCGTTGTTCATGGAATGTTTACAATTATCCGTTAAAATCATCTGCGTCCGGCTGCAACCGGACGCGGATCTTTTCGTCTGGAAGGACAGTGCGGAAGATCCGCACAGGCATCAAAATTTTGGAGGATCACAACATGAAAAAGTTTCTGGCAATGCTGCTCGCGGTGCTGACCGTGTGCTCGTTCGCGGCCTGCGCGGCCAAGCCCGCAGAGAATGACACAGCGGACGTGGAGATCGCAGACGCGCTGACGCTGCTGAACACGGTCTGGGCGAGCTATACCGACGACGAGAAGTTCCCGGCGGCGGGCGGCGACTATGACGAGGCCAACATGACCGACGGCGCGCCCGGCAAGGTCGGCCTGGCTGATGCGTCGAGCGTGGAATATCTGGTCAGCGTCCCGGCGGATGTCGTTTCAAAATTCGACGACGCCGCGTCCCTGTTCCACATGATGAACCTGAACACCTTCACGTGCGGCGCATACCGTCTGAAGGATGCGGCGGATGTGGATAGCGTGGCCGCGGCGATCAAAGAATATGTCATGGGCAAGCAGTGGATGTGCGGCTTCCCGGACAAGCTGATCGTCGTGTCGGTCGGCAATTACATTGTCGAGTGCTTCGGCGCGGAGGATCTGGTCAACACGTTCCGCGACAAGCTGGCCGCGGCCTATCCCAGCGCGAACGTCATCACCGACGAGGCCATCGCCATCGGCTAAATCACAGGAAAAAGGCGCACAGGATCCTGTGCGCCTTTTTGAAACGGAGAAAAACATGCTGTTTTCCAGTATCCCATTTTTATATTGGTTCCTGCCGTGTGTGCTGCTCGTCTATTTTCTCGCGCCGCGGCGGCTGAAAAACACGGTTCTGCTGCTGGCGAGCTTCGTCTTCTACGGCTGGGGCGAGCCGCGGTATCTGCTCGTGATGCTGGCGTCGATCGTGCAGGGGTATGCGTTTGGTCTGCTGATCGGGAAGCTCCGGGGCAGGCCGGCGGCGAAGACGTGCCTCGCGGCGTCCGTGGTTCTGAGCTTCGCGGCGCTCGCATATTTCAAATACGCGGACTTTTTCCTCGCGAATTTCAATGCGCTGACGGGCCTTTCCGTGCCGCTGCTGCGCGTGGCGCTCCCGGTCGGGATCAGCTTTTACACGTTCCAGATCGTGAGCTATCTGGTCGACGTCTACCGCGGCGATGTCGCCGCGCAGCGGAGCTTTGTCGACCTCGCGGCCTACGTCGCGATGTTCCCGCAGCTGATCGCCGGGCCTATCGTCCGCTATTCAGACGTGGCCGCGCAGCTCCGCGACCGGACGCACAGCGTCGCCGATGCGGCCTATGGCGCGCGGCGGTTCGTGCTCGGGCTGGCGAAGAAGATCCTGCTGGCCAATCAGCTCGGCGCGCTCGTGTCGGCGTTCCGCGCGACGAAGGACGGCTCGGTGCTCTATACGTGGCTGTATGCGGTCGCATTCCTGCTGCAAATTTATTATGACTTTTCCGGCTACAGCGACATGGCCATTGGCCTGGGGCGCATTTTCGGCTTCCGGTTCCCGGAGAATTTCAACTATCCGTATATCGCAGCGAGCATCACGGAATTCTGGCGGCGGTGGCACATTTCGCTCGGCAGTTGGTTCCGCGACTATCTCTATATCCCGCTCGGCGGCAATCGAAAGGGGAAGGGACGGCAGCTGTTCAACATCCTGATCGTCTGGCTGGCGACCGGGCTATGGCATGGAGCGGATTGGAACTTCGTGCTGTGGGGGCTGTGGTTCGCGGCGCTGCTGCTGGTCGAGAAACTGATCTTGCTGCCAGTCCTGCAAAAACGGCGCGGACTGGGGCACTGTTATGCGCTGCTGGCGGTGCTGCTGGGGTTCGTGCTGTTTGACGCGGGGAGCGTGGCAGAGGCGTGGGGAACGATCCGCGCGCTGTTCGGCGGCGGGGGGCTTCCGCTGGCGAGTGCGGAGGCCGTCTATCAGCTGCGCAGCTGCGCGGTGCTTCTGGCGGTCGCGGCCATCGGTGCGACGCCTCTCCCCAGGCGGGCGTTTGATGCGCTGGGAAAGACGCATGGCGGACGGGCGGTGCTGACCGTGCTGGAGCCAGTGGGCCTTGTTGGGCTGCTGGCTGTCTGCACGGCGTATCTGGTGGACGGGTCGTTCAACCCGTTCCTGTATTTCCGGTTTTAAGGAGGCGGAGCAATGCAAAAATGGAGAAATTGGCTGGTGCTCTGCCTGACGGCGGGATTTCTGCTGGTGTTCGCGCTTTGGAGTATCTGCAAGGCGGACGACGCGCGCTCGGTCTCCGAGCGGCGCGCGCTGGCGCAGCGGCCGGAGCTGACGGCAAAGTCTGTCTGGGACGGGACATTCATGACGAAGTTCGAGACGTACACGCTCGACCAGTTCCCACTGCGGGACACGTTCCGCAGCCTCAAGGCGCATGTCCAGCTGGACGTGCTGCGGCAGAAGGACAACAACAGCATCTACGTCGCGGACGGGTATGCCGCGAAGCTGGACTATCCGCGGAATGACGATTCGGTCGAGCACGCGCTGGCGCGGTTCCGCTTTGTCTATGAGCGGTATTTGCAGGGGACGGACGCGAAAATTTATTTTGCGGCGATCCCGGACAAAAACTACTTTCTGGCGGAACAATACGGCTATCCGGCGCTCGATTACGAAGAATTTATACAGAAATTTGCGGATGGCATGGAGTATGCGCAGACGGTCGATCTGACAGATGTGCTGACGCTGGAGAGCTATTACCGGACGGACATCCACTGGCGGCAGGAGGCGCTTTTGCCCGTGGCGCAGCGGCTGGCCGAGGCGATGGGCGTCGAACTGAACGGCAGTTATGAGACCGTGACGCTGGATGCGCCGTTCTGCGGCGTCTACTGCGGACAGTCGGCGCTCGATTTGCCGCCCGATGCGCTCACGTATCTCACGAATGACACGCTGCGGGCCTGCACGGTCTACGACTATGAGACGGACACAACGCTGCCGGTCTACGATCTGGATGCGGCGGGCGGAGACGACGGCTATGCGCTGTTCCTCTCCGGGTCGAAATCGCTGCTGACGATCGAGAATCCAAATGCCGGGACGGAGCGGGAGCTGGTCGTGTTCCGGGATTCGTTCGGCAGCAGCCTCGTGCCGCTGCTGGCGGAGGGTTATGCGAGGATCACGCTCGTCGACATCCGCTATATTGCATCGGAACGGCTCGGCACGTGGCTGACATTCAGCGATCAGGATGTGCTGTTCCTCTACAGCACGCCGGTGCTCAACAACAGCGAGACGCTGAAATAAGGAAAGAAAACCCCGCATTTGCAGAAGGGCAAATGCGGGGTTTGACATGATCCGCAAAGGCGGAATTGGGGAAAGCGAAGAACTCAATGCGCCCTGGCGCGCTTCGAGCAGTGGAGGACAAGTCCGATGGCAAAGCCGATGATCGCGGGGATGAGCCAGCCGAGGTTCTGGTCGAACAGCGGGAGGAAGCCCCTGGCGAGATCGACCGCTGCGTCGAGGTGCAGCGCGGAGCGGACGGCGGCGGGCAGCGTCTTCATAAAATCGAAGATCGCGGCGGCCCACGTGAAGATCATGACGGAGATATAGACGGCCCGGTCATGGTGGAAATGCTTGCCGATGAAGGCCAGCACGATCAGCGCGATGGCGGGCGGGTAGATCAGCATGAGAACGGGGATGGAATATTCGATGATGGCGCTGAGGCCGACGTTCGACACCGCGAAGGAGAAGAACGTGAAGAGGATGGCCCAGGCCTTGTAGGAGATCTTGCCGTGGGTCATCTTGACGAACGTCTCCGAGCAGGAAGTGACCAGACCGATGGAGGTCTTGAGGCAGGCGAAGGTGATGGTGATGGCGAGGATGATCTGGCCGACGCTGCCGAAATAGTGGCCCGCGATCTGCGTGAGGGCGATGCCGCCGTTTTCCGAGATCTCAAACAGGCCGCGCGACTGCGTGCCCATGAGGATGGTCAGAACATAGATGATGGCCATGAGGATGCCAGTCAGGATGCCGGAGCCGAGCACGTCGCGTGCGACCGCGTCGTCATTGTCCACGCCCATGCGGCGGATGACGTCGATGACCACGATGCCGAAGGCAAGGCCCGCGATGGCGTCCATCGTGCCGTAGCCCTCGATGAAGGACGAGAAGAAGGCACTGGTTTTGGTCACGTAGGCCTCCGTGGGGGCGACGGAGGAGATGGACGCGCCGGGATGGATCAGGGCCGCGATGACGAGGATCGCAAGGAAGATCAGGAAGATGGGATTGATGATCTTGCCGATCCAGACCGTGATCTTGCCGGGCCGGAGCGAGAAGAACAGCACGAACGCAAAGAAGACCGCCGAGAAGATCAGCAGCGCGATGGACTGTGCGCTGTCCGAGACCATGGGCGAAAGGCCGGTCGTGAACGAGACGGTCGCGCAGCGCGGGATCGCGAAGAGCGGGCCGATCGTCAGATAGAGCAGACAGGTGAAGAAAATGCCGTAACCCTTACCGACCTTGCTCGAAAGCTCCTGTAGGCCGTCGGAGTGTGTGATGCCGATGGCGGCCACACCGAAGATGGGGATGCCGACGGCGGTGATGATGAAGCCGATGATCGCGGGGATGACATTGCTGCCGGCCATCTGGCCGAGGTGTACGGGGAAGATGAGGTTGCCGGCGCCGAAGAACATCCCGAACAATGTCCCGGCCACAAGAATCTTTTGCTTCGAGGTCAATTTTTTCACAGTCATGGATAGCAGCTCCTTTTGGGCAACGTCACAGATCGCCGCCGTATCGTATGACATGATTTTAAACGACAGGCTTGAAAAAGTAAAACGCATGATTATAATAGATATATGACAAACTCTCATGGAAAACCTTGAAGCGGAAAGAAGGCGCACGGCTTGGATAGCAAGAAACTTGAAATTTTAATGACTGCCGTGGATCTCGGGAGCTTTTCGAAGGCGTCGGAGGTCGTGGGCTACACGCAGTCGGGGCTGACGCATCTGGTCGACAGTCTCGAGCGCGAGATCGGCCTGCGCCTCGTTCGGCGCGACCGGAGCGGCGTCTCGCTTACGCGCGAGGGCGAGGCATTGATGCCGAGCATCCGCGAATTTCTGCGGGAGAACGCAAAGCTCGAGAACCAGATCGCGGCCATCACCGAGAAAAAGTCGGAGACGATCCGCGTCGCGGCTTACGCGAGTATCGCGATGCACTGGATGCCGGAAATTTTATATCGGTTCCGCCGCGTCTGCCCGGACATCGACGTCGATCTGCGGATGGTCGACCATGAGCTGGAGCCGTTTGAGCTGCTGGAAAAATGGGAGACGGACGTCATCTTTGCCGCGCGGCAGCCCGGCTTCGCTTGCGACTGGACGCCGCTCTGGAACGACCCGATGTGCGCCATTCTGCCGCAGGACTATCCGCTTACGGGCGACGAGTTCCCGATCGAAGAGTTCACAGACAAGGAATTTCTGATGCCATACGGCCGGTTCGACCTCGATGCGCGGGCCGTCTTTGAGCAGAATGGCGTCGAGCCGCGCATCCGCCCGTGTTATGTCGACGACGAGACGGTCATCCGCATGGTGGGCAAGGGGCTGGGCCTTTCGATGATGGCGGAGATGATGATCCGCGGCCAGCTGGACGGCGTGCGCGTGCTGCCGGTGCATCCCGCGGCGGGCCGCGAGCTCGGGATGGGGCTGCATCCGCGCGAGACGGTATCCGATGGGATCGCGCAGCTGCGGATGTGCGTGCTGGAGTTTATCCGCGACGCCGCGCAGACGCGCAAGAAGAAATAGAAAGACGGAGAAGCGAAGATGAGAAAGGGAACGTGGCGCGCGCTCCGGCCGGAGATCGCGCTGGTCTGGCGGCTGAGCCTGCCCGCCATTCTGACGCAGATCACGACGATCGTGATGCAGTATATCGACTCGGCCATGGTCGGCGCGCGCGGCGCGAACGCCTCGGCGGCGATCGGCCTGGTGGCGAGCAGCACGTGGCTGTTCGGCGGATTGACATCGGCGGTGGCCGCCGGGTTCTATGTGCAGGTGGCGCATCAGATCGGCGCCAAAAACGATGCGGAAGCGAGAAATGTGGTGCGGCACGGACTGCTGACCGCGCTGGTGCTGTCCGGGCTGCTGGCGCTGGGCGGCGCGCTGCTCAGCAAGCCGCTGCCGGGGCTGCTCGGCGGCGGGGCAGATCTGCACAGGGACGCAGCGGCGTATTTTCTGGTGTTTGCGCTGGCGCTGCCGTTCCAGCAGCTCAACGCGCTCTGCTCCGGCTTTTTGCAGTGCAGCGGCGACATGGTCACCCCGAGCATTCTCAATGCCGTGATGTGCGCGCTGGATGTGGCGTTCAACGCACTGTTCATCCCGCGCTATGGCGTGCTCGGCGCGGGGCTCGGGACGGGGCTGGCCTGCGCGGTGATCAGCCTCGTGATGGCGTGGCGCTGCTGCCTCTGCAATGCGGCGCTGCGGCTGGACAGGAAGGAAACAGGCCGGTTTGAGTGTGAGATCCTGCGGAAGGCGCTGAAGATCGGCCTCCCGGTGGCGGTGCAGGAGGCGGCGATGTGCGGCGCGCAGGTCGCCGCGACGACGATCATCGCGCCGCTCGGCGCGGCGGCGATCGCGGCGCATTCGTTCGCGGTCACGGCAGAGAGCCTCTGCTATATGCCGGGCTACGGCATCGGCGCGGCGGCTACGACGCTCGTGGGTCGGAACATTGGCGCGGGAAAGCACGCGCAGGCGAAGCGCTATGGCAGCATCTGCACGGCGATGGGCGGCATTTTCATGGGTGTGACGGGCGCGGCGATGATGCTGCTCTGCCCGTTGGTGTTCCGGATGCTGACACCGGACGCGGAGGTGCGGACGCTCGCGGTGCAGGCGCTGCGCATCGGCCTTTTGGCCGAGCCGCTCTACGGCGTGTCGATCGTGGCGGCGGGCGCTCTGCGCGGCGCAGGCGATACGCTGGTACCGAGTCTGATGAATCTGGCGAGCATCTGGGGCGTCCGGCTGGGGCTGGCGCTCGTACTGACGCCGCGATTCGGGCTGCGGGGTATGTGGACGGCAATGGCTGTGGAGCTTTGCGTGCGCGGACTTCTGATGCTGTTCCGGCAGCGGACGACGAAGTATTATGCGCGGGAGGCGGCAGCGGGATCTGCGGAGTAGCGTGCAGCCTTCACATGGGATCGCCGCGCCTGGAGACGCATGGATGCGGAAAGCGGATGCAATACATCCGCTTCAGCGTGTCGAAAAAGTCTTTTCGCCCCGCTGCCGTCCAGCTTTCTGAACTTAAAAAGTTCAAAAAGCTGCTTGATTGAACGCGAAAGGGGCTTTTTGCCCCTTTCACTCTTTCCCTGCTGCTCTGTTGCGAAGCTGCATTTTATAGTTTTTGACAGTCCCAGCGGATGCGATGCATCCGCTTTTCTTAACATCACGGGGCTTTTCTTTTGCCCTTTAGTGTGATACAATAGCTGCAAATTTGAAAAAAGGCGGGACATGGAAGTGGAATTCAAAAAGCAGCGGATCGTGGTCAAGGTCGGCACGTCGACGATCACGCATCCGTCCGGCGCACCGAATCTGCGCAATATTGAGATCCTGGCACGGACATTGTCCGATCTGCAGGACATGGGCCATGAGATGATCCTGGTCAGCTCCGGCGCGATCGCCGTCGGAACGGACAAGCTGGGCCTGGCGGAGCGGCCGCGCGAGCTGCGCTTTAAGCAGGCTGCGGCGTCGGTCGGGCAGTGCAGGCTGATGTTCATCTACGATAAATTTTTCTCGGAATATGGGCATACGGTCGGGCAGATCCTGCTGACGGATGACGATGTGGCCGATCCGTCGCGCGCGGCGCATCTGGAGGCGACGTTCTCGGCCCTGTCTGAAATGGGCGTCATTCCGATCGTGAACGAAAACGACTCGGTTTCATCGGCGGAAATTGAGACCGGGCAGCACAAGGTGCTTGGCGACAACGACACGCTCTCGGCCATCGTGGCGAAGCTCTGCCATGCGGACCTGCTGGTGC
Organism: uncultured bacterium; assembly: GCA_905214155.1. Taxonomy (GTDB): domain Bacteria; phylum Bacillota; class Clostridia; order Oscillospirales; family Oscillospiraceae; genus CAG-170. The sequence goes on from CAJMLC010000020.1 coordinate 12,566, forward strand.
TGCTGAGCGACATTGACGGGCTGTACGATTCTGATCCGCGGGCAAATCCCGAGGCGAAGCTGCTGCACCGGGTGACGGCACTGACCGAGGAGATCCGGCAGATGGCCGGCGGCGCGGGCAGCTGGCGCGGCACGGGCGGCATGGCGACGAAGCTCTCGGCGGCGGGGATCGTGATGGCAGCCGGGTGCGACATGGTGATCACGAACGGCGCGAGAATGGAGGACCTCTACGGCATCGCGGAGGGACAGGACATCGGAACGCGCTTTGTCGCGCGGAGATAAGGAGCGGATATGACGATTCTGGAACAGCAGGGCGCGGCGGCGAAGCAGGCCGCGCGGAAGCTCGCGATCGCGGGCACGGCAAAGAAAAATGAAGCGCTGGAGGCGGTGGCCCGGGCGCTCGAAGTTGGTGCGGTGCAGTGGCTCGCAGCGAACGCCGAGGATATGAAAGAGGCCGAGACGAATGGGATGCGCCCCGCGATGCTCGACCGGCTGCGGCTGACAGAGCAGCGCGTGGCGGACATTGTGGCGGCGGTGCGGCAGGTGATCGCGCTGCCCGATCCGGTCGGGCGTGTGACGAAAATGGAGACGCGGCCAAACGGCCTGCAGATCGGACGGAAGACTGTACCGCTCGGCGTGATCGCGATCATCTACGAGGCACGGCCGAACGTGACGGTCGACGCGGCGGCGCTCTGCCTCAAGTCCGGCAACGTCTGCATCCTGCGCGGCGGGAAGGAGGCCATCCGCTCGAACCGCCGCGCGGCGGCGCTGATGCGCGGCGCGTTGGAGTCTGTAGGACTGCCGGAGGACTGCATCAGTCTCGTGCAGGACACGAGCCGCGAGAGCGCAAATGAGCTGATGCACTTGAACGGGTATGTCGATGTGCTGATCCCACGCGGCGGGGCCGGGTTGATCCGGGCAGTGGCCAGTCAGGCGAGTGTGCCGGTCATTCGGACGGGCGAGGGCGTGTGCCACATCTACGTCGATTCGGACGCCGACCTCGACATGGCGGCAAACATTCTGTACAACGCAAAATGCTCGCGCCCGTCGGTGTGCAACGCGGTGGAATGCGTGCTGATCCACGAGGCAGTTGCGGCGGAATTTTTGCAGAAGGCCGTGCCGCTGCTGGATCAGAAACATGTGGAGCTGCGGTGCGATGCGGCATCGCTAGCACTGCTCGGCGCGCGGGCCAGGGCGGCGGAGGACGCCGACTGGGACGCGGAATACGACGACTATATCCTTGCGGTGCGCGTGGTGCGGGATCTGGACGAGGCGATGGAGTTCATTGCGGCGCACAGCACGGAACATTCCGAGTGCATCGTGACGGAGAATTACACGAAGGCGCAGCGCTTCCTTGACGAGGTAGATGCTGCGGCGGTCTATGTCAACGCCTCGACGCGGTTCACGGACGGCGGCGAGTTCGGCATGGGCGCGGAGATCGGCATTTCGACGCAGAAGATGCACGCACGCGGGCCGATGGGCCTCGAAGAGCTGACGAGCTATAAATACATCGTGTACGGAAACGGACAGGTGCGGTAACAGGCGGGCGGAGCCACGGCTCCGCCTGCTTTCTTTTTGAACCCATTCTTTTCTTTCTCTGCCAGAAAGAAAAGAACGGTTTCGATCTGCCAAGAAAAGAAAGAAGGCACGGTGCGTACCGTTGCCCTGAATTTGACTCAGAAAATTTCAGTCATCAGCCGTCCGTTGCGTCAGTCCCTACCACCCGAAAGGTCTCTGCGCTCTGCGCATCGCCTTTCGGCGGAGCTGCGTCAAAAAATCAGTCAGCAGCCTGCCGGCCCGCCATCATCAAGATCGCGTGCGGCGCGTAGTTGCCAGCGGAGAGGTGATTTGGGGCGGGCAAATCAAACCGGGCGAATGAGCTGTCACATGATGGCGGCACGGTTCGCACTTCCAAATTTGGAGAACTTCTCTTTCCTTTTCTTCACCGGGCGCGACGGTTCTTTTCTTTCTCAAAGAAGAGAAAGAAAAGAATGGGGGCGCAAAAAACACGGGCGGGCAGGGAACTGCCGAACGATCTTGTGATGAGCTGCGCGCTTGAGAAAGAAATGGGGTTGACGAGCGGGGGAGAAGTCATTATAATAATGTGGCTTTTCGAAAAAACAAGCTTTTGATTTCAGGAAAAAGGGTGAGTTCGTATGGCACGTGCAGGCGCGGCGCGCGGGGAGATCCAGATGACCGAGGGGTCACTGTGGAAGAACATTCTGATCTTCAGCATCCCGCTCGTCTTTTCGCAGCTGTTACAGGTCATGTTCAATATGGCGGACGTGGCGGTCGTGGGCAAATTCGCGAGCGACACGGCGCTTGGCTCCGTCGGCTCAACGTCGACGCTCGTGACGCTGTTCACGGGCTTCCTGATCGGCATGGGCAACGGCGTGAACGTCCGCGTGGCGCAGCATCTCGGCGCGCAGCACCGCGAGGAGACGAGCCGCGCAGTCCATACGGCGTTTTTGCTGTGCCTGCTGGCGGGCGTTGGCATTATGGCGCTCTGCCTTGCGCTGGCGGCGAACATGCTGGAGATGCTGCACACGAAGGACGATCTGCTGCCCGGCGCGGTGCTCTATTTCCGCATCTATGCGCTCGGCATGCCGGCGCTCGGCGTGTTCAACTTCGGCAACGCGGTGCTCAGCGCGAACGGCGACACGAAGCGGCCACTGCTGTATCTGACGATCGCGGGCATTTTGAACATGATCCTGAACCTGTTCTTCGTCATCGTGTGTAAGATGGCGGCGGACGGCGTGGCGTTGGCGAGCGTCATCTCGCAGTACGTGTCAGCCATCCTCGTCGTGTGGCACATGATGCGCCTGAACGATGCCTGCAAATTCTATTTTCAGCGGCTGCGGTTCCATGGCGACGAGGTCGGGCGGATCCTGGGCCTCGGCGTCCCGGCGGGCATCCAGCACATGATTTTTGCGATTGCGAACCTGTTCATTCAGGCGGCGGTCAACTCGTTCGATTCGACCATGGTGTCCGGCAACGCCGCCGCGGCGAACACCGATACCATCATCTACAATATCATGATGGCGTTCTACACCGCATGCTCGACATTCATGGGCCAGAACTGGGGCGCGGGCCACAAGAAGCGCATGATGGACAGCTATCTCATCAGCCTGTTCTATGCGTTTGCGGTCGCGGCGGTGCTCGGTGTGGCGTTCTATTTTGCGGGCCGCCCGTTCCTCTACGTGTTCACGAACAGTGCGGACGTCGTGGAGGCCGGGATGCAGCGGATGAAGATCATGTGCTTCTCCTACGCGATCAGCGCGTTCATGGACAACACGATCGCGGCCTGCCGCGGCCTCGGGCGGACGATCGTGCCGACGGTGGTCGTCATCATGGGTTCCTGCGTGTTCCGCGTGATCTGGGTGTATACCATCTTCGCGCACTATCATACGATCCCCTCGCTTTATCTGCTCTACGCCTTCTCGTGGACGATCACGGCGGCGGCAGAGATCGCCTATTTCCTGCGCTGCTTCCGGAAGCTCCGACTCGTGCCGGAGACGGCGTGACGCTTGCGTGAGGCCCGGAAATGTGCTATACTTGGGGCACTAACCGGGAAAGGGGAGCGCCATGTCTCAGATCACGAAGCGCGCGATCTCCGCGTCGCTGAAGCATTTGCTGCTGCAAAAGCCGCTCGGAAAAATCACCATCAACGACATTGCCGAGGACTGCGGCATCAACCGCATGACGTTTTATTACCACTTCAAGGACATCTACGACCTGATCGAGTGGACGTGCGTCGAGGATGCGAGCCGCGCGCTCGAGGGCAAGAAGACCTATGACACGTGGCAGCAGGGCCTGCTCCAGATCTTCGAGGCCGTGCTGGACAACAAGCCATTCATCATGAACGTCTACCGGTCGGTGAGCCGTGAGCAGGTGGAGACCTATCTCTACAAGCTGACCTATGAGCTGCTGATCGGCGTGGTGCGGGAGAAGGCCGCGGGCATGTCCGTCCGCGAGGAGGACATGGACTTCATCGCGACGGTCTATCAGTATGCCTTTGTAGGCCTGATGCTCGACTGGATCAAGAACGACATGAAGGGTGAGCCGGAGGTCATCGTCGACCGGCTGGCGCAGGTGATGCACGGGAACGTGACCGCTGCGCTCGAGCGGCTGCGCATCGACAAGGACCCATCAAACAGCCAGGAATGATAAAATTTCAGACAGTGTGAATGCCTGTGATAAGTTTCTTATCACGGGCGTTTTTCTGCTCATTGTGCTTTTTTTGCCACCGGAGTATACTCAGACCATCAAGAGAAAACAATAAAACAACAGCGGAATTTGAATCGGAGGTTTTAGATCATGTATTATTCGAGCGGTAATTATGAAGCGTTTGCCCGTCCCAAGAAGCCGGCGGGCGTGGACAGCAAGTCGGCCTATATCGTGGGCAGCGGCCTCGCGGCGCTGACGGCGGCGTGCTATCTGGTACGTGACGGACAGATGAAGGGCGAGCGCGTGCATGTGCTCGAAAAGGGCAAGCTGCCCGGCGGCGCGTGCGACGGCTACAAGTTTGAAAACCTTGGCTACGTGATGCGCGGCGGCCGCGAGATGGACAATCATTTCGAGGTCATGTGGGACCTGTTCCACTCCATCCCCTCCATCGAGACCGAG
>CAJMLC010000021.1 GCA_905214155.1 uncultured bacterium
AGTCCGACTTCCGCGCCGTCAAGGTCAAGTCCTGCGAAGCGGTCAAAAAGTCTAAGAAGCTCCTGAAATTCGTGCTGGATGACGGAACTGGCACTGACAGAGTGATTCTTTCCGGCATCCACGAATACTACGAGCCGGAAGAACTGGTCGGTAAAACGTGCGTCGCCATCACGAATCTGCCGCCGCGGCCCATGATGGGCATCGACTCCTGCGGTATGCTGATTAGTGCCGTCCACCACGAGGAAGGCGTCGAAAAGCTCCATCTTCTGATGCTCGATCCGCACATCCCCGCAGGCGCAAAAATGTACTAATGATTTCAAACACCCGGCCGCGCAGACGCGCGGCCGGGTGTTTCTGCTTGCAAATCGGGGGAAAGTACGCTATGATAGGTCTGGAAAGAGAAACCAGAAAGAGAAGCCTGAATAAGGAAAAGGAGGACTGCCCATGCAATGCCCGAAATGCCGCGCGGCCATGCCGAATGGCGCGAAATACTGCACGGAGTGCGGCACAAAGCTCCCCGTTCAGCCCGATTCCGTCCCCAACGTCCCGCAGCCGTCGATCCAGGAGGCCCCGGCCTATGAGGCGCAGCCTGTCATGACCGAAGCGCCGCCTGCGCAGGAATTGCAACCGTGCGAGATGAAGTGGTACAAATTTTTGATCTATTTTGCGCTCTGGGCTGGCGCGATTGTCAATCTCATCGATTCCCTTCAATTCTTCACCGGAAGCATCCTCGGTGACGATGTTGAAATACTCTATGCATACTATCCCCTGTTAAAGGTGCTAAATCTTGCGTTTGCCCTGATCCTGGTCACCTACGCAGTCTTCGCAATCTATACGCGCTACCGGCTGGCGCAGTTCCGCCAAAATGGACCGGTCTGCCTTCATGCGCTCTACCTTGTGCAGCTCGCCATGGTGCTGATCTACTGGCTTGCAGGCAGCTTAATTCTCGGGGAATGGCTCGACCTTGCAAGCGGTTTTAGCGATCTGATCAGTTCCATCGTCATTCTATGCATCAACATCGTCTATTTCCGCAAGCGGAAGCACCTGTTCGTCAACTGACGGCGGATAAGATCCGCCGTTTTCGCAGAAACTGACTGCAAACACAGCATCTGGAGGGTTTTCTATGTGTACAGCGGCAACCTATCTGTCCGGCGATTTTTATATGGGCCGGACGCTCGACTATGAGCGCGGCTACGGCGAGGAGGTCGTCGTGACGCCGCGCGCCTATCCGTTCGAGTTCCGGCATGAAGGACTCTGTGCGCAGCACTATGCCATCATCGGCACGGCCTGCGTCGCGGACGGCTATCCGCTCTACTACGACGCGGTGAACGAGAAGGGCCTCGGCATGGCCGGGCTGAACTTCGTCGGCAACGCGGCGTATGCAGCGCCTTGTGCGGGCAAGCGCAACGTGGCGCAGTTTGAATTCATCCCGTGGCTGCTGGGCCGCTGCGCCGGTCTCGCGGAGGCACGGGCGGCGCTGGCAGAGCTGAACCTGGTCGGCACGCCGTTCAGCGCCCACTTCCCTGCCGCGCAGCTCCACTGGCTCGTGGCGGACCGGACGGGCGCGCTCGTGGTCGAGTCCATGGCGGACGGGCTGCACGTCTACGACTGCCCGGAGGGCGTCCTGACGAACAATCCGCCCTTCCCCATCCAGCACTTCGGCCTGAACCGCTACCTGGGCCTCTCGCCGCGGCAGCCGGAAAATCGCTTTTCTGACCAACTGGAGCTTTCGGCGTTCAGCCGCGGCATGGGCGCGCTGGGTCTGCCGGGCGACCTCAGCTCCGGCTCGCGCTTCGTGCGTGCGGCGTTCGTCCGGGCCAATTCCCGCTCGGGCGAGAGCGAAGCGGCGCGCGTCGGGCAGTTCTTCCACATCCTCGGCGCGGTCGAGCAGCAGAAGGGCTGCTGCGAGGTACGGCCCGGCGAGTTTGAGTACACGATCTACACCTCCTGCTGGAACGCGCAGCGCGGCGTCTATTACTACACGACCTACGGCTGCCGCCAGATCCACGCCGTGGATCTGCACCGCGAGGATCTCGACGGCGCGGCCCTCGCGCACTATCCCATGCAAACAGAAGAACCGATCCAATTTCAGAATTGACACAGCAAAGAACGGGCTCCGTGCATCTGCACGGGGTCCGTTCTTTTGAAACACTCCGAAAAGAACAAGCCTCGTGCGCATGCACGAGGCTCATCCTTTTAGCATCACAGAACTGGGTAGGTTCTGACGAGGGGGCTATGTTATTCACCGCTCGCGCCGTAGTTGGACAGGACGCGGGCAGAGGGGTCGTTGACGTCGCAGCCCTCCCAGGCCTTGTTCGGCATCCAGAAGTCGACGATCATCTCAGACTGACCCGGATAGTATTTTTCAAAAATCTCGCGGTAGAGCAGCGATTCCTTGGTGAACGGCTGCGCGTGGGCGAAGCGCGTGCGGCGGGCCTCAAACTGCTCATCCGTGTAGCAGTCCTCAGCGAATGCTTTCAGATGGTCGACCATCGAATGGCCGACGGCGTCGGAAAACGCGGCCTTCTCGCGGTAGAGGATGTCATGCGGGAGATAATCGCCCTCGAACGCATGACGGAGCAGGTATTTGCCCTTGCCGTAGACGTTCATTTTCTTCGCCGGGTCGATGGCGAGGACATAGCGGACGAAGTCGAGATCCCCGAACGGGACGCGCGCCTCGAGCGAGTTGACGGAGATGCAGCGGTCGGCGCGGAGCACATCGTACATGTGCAGCTCGCGGATGCGCTTCTCCGATTCCTTCTGGAATTCTTCGGCGGACGGCGCAAAATCGGTATATTTATAGCCGAACAGCTCATCTGAAATTTCGCCGGTGAGCAGGACGCGGATGTCGGTGTTCTCGTGGATCCATTTGCAGAGCAGATACATACCCATGCTGGCGCGGATCGTGGTGATGTCAAACGTGCCGAGCATTTTGATGACAAAATCGAGGGAATCCAGCACCTGCTCGCGCGTCATGATGACCTCGGTGTGGTCGCTGCCGATGTAGTCGGCGACTTCGCGGGCATACTTGAGGTCAATGGCATCCTCGCGCATGCCGATGGCAAAGGTGCGGATCGGTGTTTTGCTCTCGCGCGCGGCGATCGCGCAGACGAGCGACGAATCGAGTCCGCCCGAGAGCAGGAAGCCGACCTTTGCGTCGGCAACCAGGCGCTTGTGGACGCCCGCGACGAGCTTTTTGTGGATGTTTTTACACACAGTCTCGAGGTCGTCATCGCAGACCTGATCGACTTTTGTGATGTCGTCGTAGCAGACGAACTTGCCGTCCTTGTAGTAATGTCCGGGCGGGAACGGCAGGATCACGTCGCAGAGGCCGGTGAGGTTTTTCGCCTCGCTGGCGAAGACGATGACGCCCTTCTTGTCGAAACCGTAGTAGAGCGGCCGGATGCCGATGGGGTCGCGCGCAGCGATGAATTCGCCAGACTTACCGTCGTAGAGGATGAGCGCGAACTCGGCATCCAGCAGACGGAACATATCGACGCCGTGCTCCCGCCAGAGCGGCAGGAGCAGCTCGCAGTCCGAACCGCTCTGGAAGGTATAGCCCTTGGCGGTCAGCTCGTCCTTGAGCTTCTGGAAGCCGTAGAGCTCGCCGTTGCAGACGACATAGCTGCCGTCCAGCTTGAACGGCTGCATTCCCTCCGGCGTCAGGCCCATAATGGCCAGCCGGTGGAAGCCGATCAGCCCCTTTCCGACATCGACAACGCGGCTGTCGTCCGGGCCGCGCGAAACGGTCTGTAAAAAGCCTCTGGTGAACGCCTCGGTATCGGCGCAAACGTCACAATAACCCATGATGGAACACATGATTTTTACCCCCTGATGATGCTTCTCGAAATTTCATTCAGCAGATCAATAGGGCGGGTGCTGTGCTCCGCGGTGCCACCTATCTTTGTTCTCTGCGGACTTCCGGTAAAGTCCTGCCGCGGTAACGGGCGGCTGCCGGCGCACATACTGAAGGGACTCCCCTGCTAAGGGAGCAGTCTCCTTGTTCCGCTTGCGGCTCGCCGGGTGTTCTTCGCGCAGGCGTCGCCCGCATGGCTTCCACCGTCCCATGCTCGCTTTCGGCGCGTTTCTGCGGTACTCCTCCCGGCTCAGGTGCCTTTCAAATTTCTATACTTCTGTTTTTATGGTTGGACTTGCTGTGCAGCGCTCAGTCCCAAGTGCTGCGGTCTTCGCTGTACGGCGTGTGCTGCTCGGACGGCTGGACGGGCGTCTTGCCGAGCAGGGCCGCGCGCTCGGTCTGCGGGGTCTTGAGCTCGAACTTGTGGTTGGAATTCTTATAGAACATGTGGACAGAAGACTTGTTGATGAACTGGTTGGACATATCATTACCTCCTATAAAACGTCAGGTGTGGATGGTTTCGGTTCTTATTTGACTCCAAATAACAGATCGCCGTAGGTCGGGAACGGCCAGTATTCGGCGGCGGTGAAGCGTTCGGCCTCGTCGGCCGGGGCGCGGAGCGCGTCCATCTTCGGCAGGACCTCGTCACGGATGAAGCAGGCCGCTTCGGTGACGTCGTCGATCTTGTGATACGCGGCGAGCGATGCTTCCAGCGCGTCGGCGGCCCCGGCGATGTCGTCGGTCAGGCCGGAGAGCTTGGTGAGCAGGCCGGTCTCATATTTACCGCCGAGCAGCGGGGAGAGGGCCTTCTTCGTGGCGAGCGTTTCGGCGAGCTTCGCGGCGTAGGATTCGACCGCGGGGAGGATCTGGCGGCGGGCCATATCGATCATGGTCTGCGCCTCGATGTGGACGGTCTTGCGGTAGTTGTCGAGCATGATCTCGCAGCGCGATTCGATCTCGGCCTCGGAGAAGACCTTATGGCCGGTGAGCATCGCGACGTTCTTGGGATCGAGGATCCGCGGCAGCGCATCGGGCGTCGTCCGCAGGTTGAGCAGGCCGCGCTTTTCGGTCGCTTCCTCGATCCATGCGTCGTCGTAGCCGTTGCCGTTGAAGATGATGCGGCGGTGGGCCTTGATCGTGGACTGGATGAGGTCGTGCAGGGCCGCTTCGAAATCCTCTGCCTTTTCGAGCTTGTCAGCGTACTGCTTCAGCGATTCGGCGACCGCCGCGTTCAGCATGATGTTGCAGCAGGCGATGGAGTTCGCCGAGCCCAGCATCCGGAACTCGAACTTGTTGCCGGTGAAGGCGAAGGGCGAGGTGCGGTTGCGGTCGGTGGTGTCGCGGGTGAACTTCGGCAGGACGTGGACGCCGAGCTTCATGACGGTCTTCTCGGTGCCCGCGTAGGGCTCATCCTTTTCGATCGCATCGAGGATCGCCGTCAGTTCATCGCCGAGGAACATCGAGACAACAGCGGGAGGCGCCTCGTTCGCGCCGAGGCGATGGTCGTTGCCGGCGGTCGCGACCGAGAGGCGGAGCAGACCCTGATAATCATCGACGGCCTGAATGACCGCGACGAGGAAGAGCAGGAACCGTGCGTTCTGATACGGCGTGGTGCCGGGACTCAGCAGGTTGACGCCGGTGTCGGTCGCCATGGACCAGTTGTTGTGCTTGCCGGAGCCGTTGACGCCGTCGAACGGCTTTTCATGCAGCAGGCAGACGAGGTTGTGCCGGGCGGCGACCTTCTGCATGATCTCCATCGTGAGCTGGTTGTGGTCAGTAGCGATGTTGGTCGTGGTATAGATCGGGGCCAGCTCGTGCTGGGCCGGGGCGACCTCGTTGTGCTCCGTCTTGGCAAGAACGCCGAGCTTCCACAGCTCTTCGTCCAGGTCTGCCATATATTCGGCCACGCGGGGCTTGATGACGCCGAAATAGTGGTCGTCCATCTCCTGGCCCTTGGGCGGCTTCGCGCCGAAGAGCGTCCGGCCGCAGTAGACGAGATCCTTGCGCTTTTCATACATCGCGCGGTCGACGAGGAAGTATTCCTGCTCGGGGCCGACCGAGGTGCGGACGCATTTGACATCCTCATTGCCGAACAGCTTCAGGATGCGCATCGCCTGCTTGTTGAGCGCCTGCATCGAGCGGAGCAGCGGCGTCTTTTTATCGAGCGCCTCGCCACCGTAGGAACAGAAGGCCGTCGGGATGCAGAGTGTTTTTTCTTTGATGAATGCGTAGGACGTGGGGTCCCAGGTGGTATAGCCGCGCGCCTCAAACGTCGCGCGCAGGCCGCCGGAGGGGAAGCTCGAGGCATCCGGCTCGCCCTGGATCAGCTCCTTGCCCGAGAACTCCATGATCACGCCGCCGTCCGGCGAGGGGGTGATGAAGCTGTCGTGCTTTTCGGCGGTGATGCCGGTCAGCGGCTGGAACCAGTGGGTGAAATGGGTGGCGCCGTGTTCGACGGCCCAGTCCTTCATCGCGTCGGCCACAGCATTGGCGATCTCGTGATTCAGGCTCGCGCCTTCGTCGATGGTCTTTTTCAGCGAGGTATATACATTGTAAGGAAGTCTCGCTTTCATGACGCGGTCGTCAAAGACCTGACTGCCGAAATAATCCGATACTGTGTTCATGTTGACCCACTCCTTTTCTGAAAAACGGAAACGCGAGGCTGCGTCCGGAATTTCCTCTCGGACGCCGCCTCGCGTGGTGCAAACAAAAAAGGCGTCGGAGAGTGACTCTCCAAGACGCCTTTGCCTTTGATGGTTGCGATTATACCCGCTCTGCCCCGATTTGTCAATCCCCTTTTTGCACTTTTTTTCGCGCCTGCGGCACTTGTTTTTTTGCAGTCTGCTGCATTGACTTCACCGATGCACTATGATATAATTTCAAATCATGATGGGCAAAGGCGTTCATCCAAAGGGTACAGGTGTCCCCGTTGGATGGACGCCTTCGTGTTTTTTCAGGCATCCGCACATGGCCTCAGCGGTGCCGCAAGAGAGAGAGAAAGGAACTGACATGAAACGAGAGGGACAGATCCGCATCCCGTCCGGATGCGCGATCTCGGCGGTCATCTCCCGCGAGGGGCGGCGGATGAGCGGCGAGAAGATCATTGAGAGCATGATCCCGATGCACGACCGGTCGAACGGCCTCGGCGGCGGCTTCGCGGCCTATGGCATCTATCCGGAATACCGGGACTTTTACGCATTCCACATCTTCTTCGACAACAGCGCGGTGCGCCGCGAGTGCGAGGCCATCTTAAAAGAGGGCTTTGAGATCGTCGAGGCGGAGACCATTCCGATCCGCATCATCCCGGAGATCACAGACGTGCCGCAGATCTGGCGCTATTTTGTCGCGCCGCTGCGCTCGGTTTTGCAGCGGCTGCAGCTCGACGAGAAGGAATATGTCGCGCGGACGGTCATGGACATCAATGTGAAGCTCGACGGCGCCTATGTGTTTTCGAGCGGCAAAAACATGGGCACGTTCAAGGCCGTGGGCTATCCGGAGGACGTGGGCCGGTTCTACCGGCTGGACGAATACGAGGCCTACAGCTGGACGGCGCACGGCCGCTATCCGACAAACACGCCCGGCTGGTGGGGCGGCGCGCATCCGTTCACGCTGCTTGATTATTCCATCGTCCACAACGGCGAGATCTCGTCCTACGACGCGAATCGCCGATACATTGAAATGTTCGGCTATAAATGTACGCTGCAGACCGACACCGAGGTCATCACCTACATCGCGGACTATCTGCTCCGGCGGCAGGGATTGACGCTCGAAGAGCTGGCCTCGGTCATCGCGGCCCCATTCTGGAGCACCATCCGCGGCAAGCCCGCGCCGCTCGCCAAGCAGCTGACCTATCTGCGGACGGTCTACCCGAGCCTGCTGATCACTGGGCCATTTTCCATCATCCTCGGCTTCAACGGCGGGCTGATGGCCCTGAACGACCGGCTGAAGCTGCGCTCGATGGTGACCGCGGAGAAGGGCGACTGCGTCTACATTGCCAGTGAGGAGGCGGCCATCCGCGTGATGGAGCCGAACGCCGAAAACGTCTACGCACCGATGGGCGGCGAGCCGGTCATCATCCGGGTAAAGGAGGGGGCATACTGATGGGACTGGACTATATCTCCCCGGAATTTGAGGTCATCCGGAACTATGAGCGCTGCATCTCCTGCCGCATCTGCGAAAAGCAGTGCCCCAATGGCGTCCACGTCTACGACAAGGACGCGAAGATCCTGCGCGCGGACGAGAGCCGCTGCGTCGACTGCCAGCGCTGCGTCGCCTTCTGTCCGGCGCATGCGCTGAAGATTGAAAAGAACACCAACGCCTTCCGCGAAAATGCGAACTGGCGCACCGATACGATCCAGGAGATCTACAAGCAGGCGGCGAGCGGCGGCGTGCTGCTCAGCTCGATGGGCAACCCGAGGCCGATGCCCGTCTATTGGGACAGCCTGCTCATCAACGCCTCACAGGTGACGAATCCGCCGATCGACCCGCTGCGCGAACCAATGGAGACGCGGGTGTTTCTGGGCAAAAAGCAGCTGAAAACGGTACGCGGTGCGGATGGACAGGTAAAGCCGGTCCGCAGTGCAGATGGCCTGCTGGACACGACGCTGCCGCCGCAGCTGGAGCTGTCGGTGCCGATCCTGTTCTCGGCGATGAGCTACGGCTCGATCAGCTACAACGCGCACGCGAGCCTGGCCCGGGCCGCCGAACAGCTCGGCATTTACTACAACACCGGCGAAGGCGGACTGCATGAAGATTTCTACAAATATGGGGATCATACCATCGTACAGGTCGCATCCGGGCGCTTCGGCGTGCAGGAGGCCTACCTCAACACCGGCGCGGCCATCGAGATCAAGATGGGCCAGGGGGCCAAGCCCGGCATCGGCGGCCATCTGCCGGGGGCCAAGATCGTGGGCGACGTGTCGAAGACGCGCATGATCCCCGAGGGGTCGGACGCCATCTCCCCTGCCCCGCACCACGACATCTATTCCATTGAAGATCTGCGGCAGCTGGTCTATTCCTTAAAAGAGGCGACGCAGTACAAAAAACCGGTGATCGTCAAGGTCGCGGCCGTACACAACATCGCAGCCATCGCAAGCGGCATCGCCAGAAGCGGCGCGGACATCATCGCCATCGACGGCTTCCGCGGCGGCACGGGCGCGGCGCCGACGCGCATCCGTGACAATGTGGGCATCCCCATTGAGCTGGCGCTTGCGGCCGTCGACCAGCGGCTGCGTGACGAGGGCATCCGCGATCAGGTCTCGCTGATCGTCGGCGGGAGCATCCGCTCGTCGGCGGACGTGGTCAAGGCGATCGCGCTGGGCGCGGACGCCTGCTATATCGCAACGGCGGCGCTGCTCGCGATGGGATGCCACCTCTGCCGCACGTGTCAGACCGGCCGGTGCGCCTGGGGCATCGCGACGCAGCGGCCAGAGCTCGTGCAGCGGCTCGATCCGGACGTCGGCGCGGAGCGGCTGGTGAATCTGGTGACGGCATGGAAGCACGAGATCAAGGAAATGATGGGCGGCATGGGCATCAACTCCATCGAGGCCCTGCGCGGCAACCGCGTGATGCTGCGCGGCATCCACCTGACGGAGCAGGAGCTGAACATCCTCGGCATTGCGCACGCGGGCGAATGAGCGGGCCGTGCGGGCGCGCCTCCGGGCATACGCGCGTCGGGTCAAAGCAGAGCTTCCAAAAAAAATGCTTGTAAGCTCGGAATTTTTTGGGAAATCTGCCGTAGAAAATGGAAAAAGGTTGTGGTATTATGGATTTCATTGAAGCACAGAATATTTCGTTCTCTGCGCTGAACGAGACCATCCGGAACGCGGGCGACGAATGCCGCGTGTGCGCGTGCCTCGGGCAGCGGTTCATCGCTGCCGGGATGAGCGGCAAGAAGATCGAGATCGACGGCATTCCGGGCAACGCGCTCGGCGCGTACCTGAATGGCGCGGAGATCACCGTCCGCAGCAGCGCGCAGGACGCCGTCGGCGACACGATGAGTGCAGGCCGCATCGTCATCCACGGAAACTGCGGGGACGCGGTGGGCTATGCGATGCGCGGCGGCGAAATTTACATTGAGGGCAACGCAGGCTATCGCGCGGGCATCCACATGAAGGCCTATAAAGAGCACAAGCCCGTGCTTGTCATCGGCGGCCGGGCGGGCAGCTTCCTCGGGGAATATCAGGCCGGCGGGCTGATCCTCGTGCTGGCGCTGCACACCGACGGGCGGAACGTGGTGGGCTTTTTCCCGTGCACGGGCATGCACGGCGGAAAGATGGTCTTCCGCGGCGACGTGTCGAATGTGCCGTTCCCGAGTCAGGTGACGACGCGGGCGGCCACAGAGGAGGACCGCGCGGAATTTGCGCCTTATGTCCGCGAATACTGCCGCCTGTTCGGGCGGGACGCGGAGGCGATGCTCGCGGAGCGCTACACCGTGGTCACGCCGGACAGCAAGAATCCTTATAAACAAATGTATGTCGCGAACTGACGCGGCATGGAGAAAGGCGGGGGTCAGATTTGATGCAGTACACCAAAGATGAGATCCGGCAGTATGTCGTGGAGGAGGACGTGAAGTTCCTCCGCATGGCGTTCTGCGATGTGTATGGCAGGCAGAAAAACATCTCCATCCAGCCGGATGAGCTGGAACGCGCATTTGAATACGGCATCGCATTCGACGCCTCGGCCATCCCGGGCTTCGGCAGCGAGATCCATTCCGACCTGTTTTTGCAGCCGGACACGGGGACGCTCTGCGTGCTGCCGTGGCGGCCCGACCATGGGCGCGTGGTGCGGATGTTCTGCAGCATCCTGCACCCGGACGGGACGCCGTTTGAATCCGACACGCGGCGCATCCTGCAAAACGCAGTGGACGCGGCGGCGGAGCGCGGCATTTCGTTCTCGTTCGGCTCGGAGATGGAGTTTTACCTGTTCCAGCGGGACGAGGCCGGGGAGCCGACGAAGATCCCTTATGACCGCGCGGGCTACATGGACATCGCGCCGGAGGACCGGGGCGAAAACGTGCGGCGGGAAATCTGCCTGACGCTCAGCCAGATGGGCATCCAGCCCGAATGCTCGCACCACGAGCAGGGGCCGGGGCAGAACGAGATCGACTTCCGCTATTCCGATCCGATGACCGCGGCGGACAACGCGCTGACGTTCCGCGCGGTGGTCAACACGATCGCGGTGCAGAGCGGCCTCGCGGCCGACTTTTCGCCGAAGCCGCTGCCCGGCCAGCCCGGCAACGGCATGCACATCAACATCTCGGCCCGCAGCCGCGACGGACGCGACGTGATGCCGCAGGTGATCGCGGGCATTCTGGCCCACATCGCAGAGATGACGGTCTTCTTCAACACGACAGAGTCGTCCTATCAGCGCTTCGGCAGCAGCAAGGCTCCGCGCTACATCTCGTGGTCGAGCGAGAACCGGTCGCAGCTCATCCGCATCCCGGCGGCCAAGGGCGAATACCGCCGGGCCGAGCTGCGCTCGCCGGATCCGCTCTGCAACCCGTATCTGGCCTTTGCGCTGCTGATTCATGCAGGGCTGGACGGCATCAAAAAGAATTTGCCGCTGCCGGAGGCCGCGGATATCAACTTCTTTACCGCGCCGGAGTCCGTCAAATCGAAATTCCGGACGCTTCCCGGAACGCTCTTTGCGGCGAAGGCCGCGGCGGCGGAAAGTCGCTTCCTGGCGGAGCTGCTGCCAGAGGCGCTTCTCCGGAGCTACACTAAAATATTATTATAGAATACAGCCCCTGAAAACCGGAAAGGAGGGACGCGGATGGATCGCATCGAACAGACATACAGCGTGCTCACCGTATCGGCAGCGGACAAATTCAGCGCGTCCCTGCGCACGCTGCTCCCCGAGGGGCGGTATGATCCGGTGCGGGCCGTGCGTGACGCGGCGACCGCCCGGCGTCTGCTGCTCGAGCGGAGCTATGACATCGTTCTCATCAACACGCCGCTGCCCGACGATTTCGGCACGCGCCTCGCGCTCGACATCAGCGAGACGAGCGGCGCGGGCGTGCTCCTGCTCGTGAAGGCGGAGCAGTATGCAGAGCTGTCCGCCCGGCTGACGCCGAACGGCATCCTCACGCTGCAAAAGCCGACAACGCCGCAGCTGCTGACGCAGACCTTGCAGCTGCTCTGCGGCACGCGCGAACGATTACGCCGCATGGAGCAGAAAACGGCCAGCTTTGAGGAGAAGATGGCCGAGATCCGGCTGGTGAACCGGGCGAAATGTCTGCTCATCGAGCGGAAGGCCATGACCGAGCAGGAGGCGCACCGCTGGATCGAAAAGCAGGCGATGGATCGATGTGTGAGCCGAAAAATCATTGCGGAACAAATTTTACAGACGATATAGAAAGACGAGGATATGGACATGACGAAATACATTTTTGTGACCGGCGGCGTCGTCTCCGGCCTTGGAAAGGGCATCACGGCGGCGTCGCTTGGCCGGCTGCTGAAGATGCGGGGGCTGAAGGTCGCCGCGCAGAAGCTCGACCCCTACATCAACGTCGACCCCGGCACGATGAGTCCCTATCAGCACGGCGAGGTCTACGTGACGGAAGACGGCGCGGAGACCGACCTTGACCTCGGGCATTATGAGCGCTTCATCGACGAAGACCTCAACAAATACTCCAACCTCACGACCGGCAAAGTCTACTGGAACGTGCTGAACAAGGAGCGGCGCGGCGAGTATCTCGGCTCCACCGTGCAGGTCATCCCCCACATTACCAACGAAATCAAGGAATTCGTCTACCGTGTTGGCAAGCAGACCGATGCGGACATCGTCATCACAGAAATTGGCGGCACCATCGGTGACATCGAATCGCAGCCTTTCCTCGAGGCCGTGCGGCAGATCTCCCTCGAGGTCGGGCAGGAGAACAGCCTCTTCATCCATGTCACGCTGGTGCCGTTTTTGCGTGGCTCCGACGAGCACAAGTCCAAGCCGACGCAGCATTCCGTCAAGGAGCTGCAGGGCATGGGCATCCGGCCGAACATCATCGTCCTCCGCTGCGACGAGCCGCTGGAGCCGTCCATCTTCCGCAAAATTTCGATGTTCTGCAACGTCAAGCCGGACTGCGTCATTGAAAATATCACGCTCCCCTGCCTGTATGAGGCGCCGCTGATGCTGGAGGCGTCGAACTTCTCCTCCGTCGTCTGCCGCGAGCTGGCCATCGACACGCCCACGCCCGATCTGGCCGAATGGTCGGACATGGTAGCGCGCATCAAATCGCGCGAGCACACCGTTAAAATTGGCCTTGTCGGCAAATATGTCCAGCTGCATGACGCCTATCTCTCCGTGGCCGAGGCGCTGCGGCACGCGGGCTTCGCGCTCGGCGCGGATGTGGACATCCAGTGGATCGACTCTGAGACGCTGAACGAGGGCAACTATCACGAGATCCTCTCGCAGATGGACGGGATCATCGTGCCCGGCGGCTTCGGCGGGCGCGGCATCGACGGCATGATCCTCGCGGCGCGCTACGCCCGCGAGCACCGCGTCCCCTACTTCGGCATCTGCCTCGGTATGCAGATCGCGACGATCGAATTCGCGCGCGACGTCGCCGGGATCGCCGACGCGCACTCGTCCGAATTTGACGAGCAGTGCAAGCACAAGGTCATCGACTTCATGCCCGGCCAGAGCGACGACATCGACAAGGGCGGCACGCTCCGCCTCGGGGCCTATCCCTGCGTCATCCAGCCCGGGACCACGATGGCGCGCTGCTATGGCACGCTCGAAATTTCCGAGCGGCACCGCCACCGCTATGAGTTCAACAACGAGTTCCGCGACGTGCTGACCGGCGCGGGGCTGACGCTCTCGGGCCTGTCTCCGGACGGGCGGCTGGTCGAGACCGTGGAGTTGACGGAGCATCCGTTCTTCGTCGGCGTGCAGTATCACCCCGAATTCAAATCGCGCCCGAACAAGGCACATCCGCTCTTCCGCGGCTTCATCGCCGCGTCGCTCGCCCGGCAGGGCGGGCAGAACGCCTGATCGCAAGGAGGTTTCTATGGCACAGACTGTTTTGATCCTCGATTTCGGAGGACAGTACAAGGAGCTGATCGCGCGGCGCGTCCGCGAATGCAGCGTCTATTCGATCGTCAAGTCCGGTGATCTGACCGCCGAACAGGTCCAGGAGCTGAACCCCATCGGCATCATCCTGACCGGCGGGCCGAACAGCGTCTATCTGGAAGAGTCGCCGCACTGCGACAAGCGCATCTTTGAGCTTGGCATCCCGGTGCTCGGCATCTGCTATGGTGCGCAGCTGACGGCGTGGAGCCTCGGCGGGACGGTCGCACCGTGCGCGACGAGCGAATACGGCAAGACGGCGATGGAGGTCGACTCGGCCTGCGCGCTGTTCAAAGGTCTTTCCGCCCAGCAGATCGGCCTGATGAGCCACACCGATCAGATCACTGTGCTCCCGCAGGGCTTTACCTCCGTGGCGCACACGGTCTCCTGCCCGAACGCGGCGATGGCCTGCCCGGAGCGGAGGATCTACGCCGTGCAGTTCCACCCCGAGGTCGAGTCCACGCCGAACGGCACGCAGATCATCCGCAACTTCCTCTACGAAGTCTGCGGCGCGGCGGGCGACTATAACCTGAAGGATCTTGAGAAGCAGCTGATCCAGTCCGTGCGCGAGCAGGTCGGCAGCGCGCATGTGCTGCTGGCGCTGTCCGGCGGCGTGGACAGCTCGGTCTGCGCGGTGCTGCTCTCGAAGGCCATCCCCGGTCAGGTACACTGCATCTTCGTCGACCACGGCCTGATGCGCAAGAACGAGGGCGACGAGATCGAGCGCGCCTTCCGCAACACGGCCATCCATCTTGTCCGCGTCAACGCGGCGGAGCGCTTCCTCGCAGCGCTCAAGGGCGTCACAGATCCGGAGCAGAAACGCAAGATCATCGGCACGGAATTCGTCCGCGTCTTCGAAGAGGAATCCAAAAAGCTGCCGGACGTGAAATTCCTCGCCCAGGGCACGATCTATCCCGACGTCATCGAGTCCGGCGGGAGCAAGGCGGCCACCATCAAGAGCCATCACAACGTCGGCGGACTGCCGAAGGACATGCGCTTTGAGGGCGTGGTCGAGCCGCTGCGCGGCCTGTTCAAGGACGAGGTCCGCGCGCTGGGCCGTCAGCTCGGTCTGCCGCGCCGCTTTGTCGAGCGGCAGCCGTTCCCCGGCCCCGGCCTCGGCGTGCGCGTGCTGGGCGAACTCACGGCAGAAAAGGTCCGCATCCTGCAGGACGCCGACGCCATCTTCCGCGAGGAGGTCATCCGGCACCGCGTCCGCGCCGACCAGTATTTCGCCGTCCTGACCGGCATCCGCTCGGTCGGCGTCGTCGGCGATTTCCGGACGTATGACTATACGATCGCGCTGCGCGCCGTGCGCACGTCGGACTTCATGACGTGCGAATACGCGCCGATCTCGCACAATGTGCTCAGCATCGTGTCGTCCCGCATCGTCAACGAGGTCAAGGGCGCGGGCCGCGTCGTCTACGACATCACGGGAAAGCCCCCCGCGACCATCGAATGGGAGTGAGCTTCCCATCCCCCGCTTGCCGCAGCGGCATACGGATCTGACAAACACCGTCCTGCTGAATGAACGATTCAGCGGGACGGTGTCGCTTTTCCCTGTTGCGATCCGGCGCGTTTCGGTGTAAAATAGGGAACAAGCTCAGAACCAATGAAAGGAGACCCCGGAATGAAACGGATATGGATGATCTTGGTCCTGGCGCTGCTGATGACCGTCTCCTGCATTGCCTGCGCAGGATCCGCACAGCCGGAATCAGGTCCCGGCGAGACCGTGCAGGCGGAGCCGGAAGCGCCGCCGAAATATGAGGCGCCGGAATACGCATCATCGGCGGTAAATGAACTGTTTCAGCAGCTATTGGATGCGGGCTGTCCAACAAATTCCGCGGAGCAGGTCGGCGCATGGCTGGATGCACGCCCGGACTACATGGACACTGTGCAGGGAACATCCTGCGAGTACGCGGGCATGGAAAACGGCGTAGAACGGGTGCGCTTCCTGAAAACGGGCTGCGACCGCTTTTCTCGTTATGACGCGTCCGCTTCTGAGACGGTCGTCTACCAGCTCTGGCTCGTGGACGGTGAAGTTCGTGAGGGCGCGAGCGGCGTTCTGACACCGCTGAAGACGGAATATCGCCTGGATGAAGGCCATGAACTTGCGGGCTTTTACATAGGACAGCCGACGTGGGAGATCGATCTTAACACGCTGGACGGGTTTTACGCGGTCGAGGCCGCGCAGCTGACGGGCTTTGCAAGCGAATGCGGCTGGTGCGACAAGCAGTATTCAAACGGCCCCGTCACGCTCTGCTTCATCACGAGTGGGATGGAGTATCTGGTACACGTCCACGTGCAGTCCGGCGATGCGGCCTATCTGGGTGTACGGCTCGGCGACAGCGTAGACGATCTGATCGAAGCAGTGGAAAAGCAAAACAACATTCCAGGAGAGCATTGGATCATTTACCGCGAGAACTATGAGGCGATCAGCTATGGCTATGGCATCCAGTACGCAGAACAGGACAGCCGCATCGCGGAGCTGAAACTGTTCGCATTTGTGTAAGGCAGTCAGCACGGCCCCAGATCTCAAACAAGATCTGGGGCCGTGCTGTTTTTATGCAAAAATGGCGGCGGTCTCTTGTCAGAGGCCGCCGCCGGTATGGAAAGGGATCATTGGTGAATGATGGTGCCGGTCTTGCCCGCGATGCCGTCGCGCGCCTTTTCCAGCAGGGTGATGAGGGCCTTGCGGCCGGGCTTCGACTCGGCAAATTTGACCGCCGCCTCGACCTTCGGCAGCATGGAGCCGGGGGCGAACTGGCCTTCGGCGATGTACCGTCTGGCCTCTTCCGGCGTCAGCTCATCGAGGCCGCGCTGGTCGGGCTTGCCGAAGTTGACGGCGACCTTTTCGACCGCGGTCAGGATGATGAGCATATCAGCATCGAGCTGCTCGGCCATGCACTCGGACGCGAAGTCCTTGTCGATGACGGCGGGCACGCCCTTCAGATGATATTGGCCCTCCCAGATGACCGGGATGCCGCCGCCGCCGGCTGCGATGACGGCATGGCCGTCGTTCATCAGGGCGCGGATGGTGGCAATTTCAATAATTTCGGTCGGCTTCGGGCTGGCGACGACCTGACGCCAGCCGCGGCCCGCGTCCTCGGCCACGTCGATGCACTTCTCGGCGGCGAGCTTCTTGGCCTCTTCCTCGGTCATGAACGCGCCGATGGGCTTGGTCGGATGCTGG
Source organism: uncultured bacterium (assembly GCA_905214155.1). Taxonomy (GTDB): domain Bacteria; phylum Bacillota; class Clostridia; order Oscillospirales; family Oscillospiraceae; genus CAG-170. The sequence goes on from CAJMLC010000021.1 coordinate 17,109, forward strand.
AAC
>CAJMLC010000022.1 GCA_905214155.1 uncultured bacterium
TGACCATCTGGAATGGGACAGAAACGGCAGTCTGCCTGACATCGGATACGGAGCAGGCGCATTGACAATCCGCTGCGCAAAAGCCTACCCGACCGCGAAGTTAACCGGGATGGATTACTGGGGCGCAGAATGGAGCTACACCCTAAGGAGCAGTGTGAAGCGAATGCAAAAGCGGAAGGCGTTGCAGACAGGATTGTGATGCAGAAGCTCTCTGAAAGAAAAGGTGCTGACCGATGATCCGACTGCGTCGACTTTAAAGCGAAAGGGGTATGTACCTGAACGGTACATACCCCTTTTTACAGCCTCCCCCGCTGGGGAGGCTCTTTGCACTCAGCAATAGAAATCCTTGATCTTCTTGGCTCTTGACGGATGACGAAGCTTGCGGATGGCCTTGTTCTCGATCTGACGGATACGCTCACGCGTGACGCCGAAGATCTGTCCAACTTCCTCCAGCGTGTGCGTCCGGCCATCATACATGCCGAACCGCATCCGAAGCACATCTGCCTCGCGTTCGGTCAGCGTGCCGAGAATCTCGGTCAGTGCCTCAGACAGCAGCGCGTTCGCGGTTGCATCGACGGGGCCCGGCGTGTTGTCGTCCTCCACGAACGAGCCGATGGTCGTATCCTCCTCGTCACCGACCGGCATATCCAGAGACAGCGTATCGGCAGCGGTCCGATTGGCCTCGATGATCTTTTCGATCGGCAGGTTCAGCTCTGCTGCAATCTCCTCAAGCGTCGGCTCGCGGCCCAGCTCCTGGACGAGCTTGCGGTTGCAGCGGGTCGCCTTGTTGATGACCTCCACCATATGCACCGGCACGCGGATGGTGCGTGCCTGGTCGGCAATGGCGCGGGTAATGGCCTGCCGGATCCACCACGTTGCATATGTAGAGAATTTGTTTCCCTTTGTATAGTCGAACTTGTCGACCGCACGGATCAGGCCCGTGTTGCCCTCCTGAATGAGGTCGAGGATATGCAGGCCGCGGCCGGAATATTTCTTCGCGATCGAGACGACCAGACGGAGGTTCGCCTCGGTCAGCTTGTCCTTCGCGGCCTTGTCGCCCTCGGAGACGCGGCGGGCCAGATCCAGCTCTTCCTCCGCCGTCAGCAGGCGCACCTGGCCGATCTCCTTGAGATACATCCGGACGGGATCGTCGAGGTTATATTCGGCGGCCAACTCGACCGGGTCGATCAGCTCTTCCTCTTCCTCATTGCCGATGCCGTCGTCCATGTCCATGCCGAGGTCGTCGTCGAGATCCAGCTCCAGCTCAGGGCTGACGATCTGGATGCCCATCGCGTCGAACGTATCATAGACCTGCTCGATCTTCTCCACCGGCAGATCCAGCTTTTCCAGCTCTGCCGTCAGCTCCGTTGCCTGGATACTGCCCTCTTTTTTGGCCTTCGCGATCAGCGCGCTCACGCGCGCCATCGCGTCCTCCGGGGGCTGTTTCGCCGGCTGCTTTGTATTTTTCACATTTGCCATGTCAGCTCATCCTTAATTTGCGCCCATGCGCATCATTCTCTTTGTGCCCAAACCGCACAACTGTATTATTATATACCCAGATCCGCATTTTTGACAAGGGATATTTCAAAAAATCTTTCTTTTTTTCGCGAATATTTTTCTATTTTGCGTCAGATTTCCATGATCACGGGGAGGATCATCGGATTCCGCTTGGTCGTCTTGAAGAGATAGCCGGAGAGGTCGTTTTTGATCGACGCCTTCAGGACGCTCCAGTCGCTCTTGCCGTGCTGCTGGCAGCGGTCGATGGCGTGAGCCGCGATGACGCGCAGCTCTTCCATCAGGTTTTCCGATTCCTTCACGTAGACGAAACCGCGCGTGATGATGTCCGGCCCGGTGATGACGCTGCCGTCCTCGGCCGAGATGTTCACGACCACGACGAGCATACCGTCCTGTGCCAGGTGCTTGCGGTCACGCAGCACGACGCTGCCGACGTCGCCGACGCCCGTGCCGTCGACGAGGATGCGGCCCGCCGGGACCGGCGCGCCCCATTTGCAGCTGCCGCGCGTGAGCTCCAGCGTTTTGCCGATGTCGCTGATGAAGATGTTTTTCGGGTCCATACCCATGCTCTGCGCGAGGCGGGAATGGGCCTGCAGGTGCCGCTGTTCGCCGTGGACAGGGATGAAGAAGCGCGGACGGACCAGGCCGTGGATGAGCTTCAGCTCCTCCTGGCAGGCGTGGCCGGAGACGTGCAGCCCCTCGAGTTTGTCGTAGACGACGTCGGCGCCCTTGCGGTAGAGCTCGTTGATGATCTTGCCGATGGCCTTTTCGTTGCCGGGGATGGCCGAGGCCGAGATGATGACGCGGTCGCCCGCCTGGATCTCGACCTGCCGGTGCTCCGAGAACGCCATGCGGTAGAGCGCGGACATGTTTTCGCCCTGCGAGCCGGTCGACACGATGCAGATCTTGTGCTTCGGCAACTGCTTGATCGTGTTGATGTCGACGAGCGTGTTGTTCGGAATTTTCAGATAGCCGAGCTCTGTGGAGACCTTGAGGATGTTCTCCATGCTGCGGCCCGTGACGGCGACCTTGCGGCCGAACTTGTGCGCCACGGTCAGAAGGCTCTGCAGGCGGAAGGCGTTGGACGCGAACGTCGTGACGATGATGCGATCGCGGCAGCCGGAGAACTGGCGCTCGAAGCTCTCGGCAACCTTTTTCTCCGAGGGCGTATAGCCGGGGCGCTCGACATTCGTCGAGTCGCAGAGCAGGGCGAGGACACCGTCGCGGCCCAGCTCGCCGAAGCGCGTCAGGTTGATCATGCCGTCTTCGGCCATTGCGTCGATCTTGAAGTCGCCGGTCATGACCACCATGCCCACCGGCGTCTTGATCGCGAAGGCGACCGCGTCGGCGATCGAGTGGTTCACGTGGATGAACTCCACCTGGAAGCAGCCGGCCTTGACCGTCTCGCCCGCCTCATGGGTGTGGAGCTGGACGACGCGGTCGAGATGGTGCTCCTCCAGCTTCAGCTTTACCAGCCCCGCCGTCAGGCGCGTGGCATGGATGGGGCACTTGAACTGCTGCATCGCATAGGGGATGCCGCCGATGTGGTCCTCGTGCCCGTGCGTCAGGAACATGCCCCGGATGCGGTTCTGATTCTTGACCAGATAGGTCATGTCCGCGATCACGAGGTCGACGCCGTACATATCGTCCTCCGGGAAGCCGAGGCCGCAGTCGACAATGATGATGTCCTTGCCGTATTCCAGCACGGTCATGTTCTTGCCGATCTCGTTCAGGCCGCCGAGGGCGATGATCTTCAATTTTTCTGCCAAATCAAATTCACTCTTTTCTAAAACAATATCTGGATCGCAGACGGCTGTCTGGCAAAACGGTCCGTCTGCCTGTGATCGAAAAAGCATTTCCTTTTTGCGGCCCTGTCGTTTCATCCGGAAACCTCGCCGCCTTGACACAAACGATCGCCGTTCGCGTAAAAATGGGCACAAAAAGCACCGCACACAGCCGCGTTTGCTTCGGCCCCGTCTCGCCGCCGCAAATTCTGCCGCCGTCTGCCAGCAATGCCCTATGCTTTTGATCTATCATCAGCGTCCGTGGGACGCCTCATCCCTGAAAAAGCTTGCCGGATGGCAATACTATAGGAAGTATAGCACAGCTTCTCGAAAAAGTATACAAAATTTTTTCTGTTTTCTTGTCGAAAGCGTAAATTTTTTGTGGCCAGGGCTGAAATTTGTGCCTTCGCGCGGCTTGTAAACGGAGGGGAATTTTGCTATACTGTAGATAATTGGCCGTACTCCGCCCGAGTAAGGAGGATCTCGATTTGAACAAACACATTCCGCGCGTGCTTCAGCCCGGCTCGATCTGGTATTGCTTCGTGCTGCTCGCCTTTACGGCGGCCGCCGCCCTGCTCGACCAGTATTACCTCGCCGGGGCCGAGCTTCTGGTCACGATCGCGGTCTTCATCATCAGCCGCGTCCGCTTCATCCGGCGCAAGCATATCCTGATGGACTATGTCCAGAGCGCGACGGACGCCGTCGGCATCTCGGTCCACGCGGGGACGCCGTTTCCCATGGCGGTCATCCGCCTGCCGGACAACGAGATCATCTGGGGCAACCCCGGCTTCTACAGCATCACAGGTTTGTCCGACGCGACGCGCTATCAGACGATGGACAGCGTCATCCCCGGCTTCTCGACCACGTGGCTCCGCGAAGGACGGAGCGAGTTGCCCGGCGACCAGACCATCAACGGCCGGCGCTACCGCGTGTACGGAAACTATGTCCGCTCTGAGGACGACGCGACGACCGTCATGCTCGCGACGGTCTTCTTCGCCGACATGACCGAGATGTTCAACATCCGCGACGAATTCATGCGCACGCGCCCGATCGTGTCGGTCATCCTCGTCGACAACTACGATGAGCTGACGAACAACCTGTCCGACTCCGCCGTCTCCCAGATCGACGCGAAGATCAACGAGGCCATCAGCGCCTGGACCGAGGGGCTCCACGCCATCTGCCGCAAGATCGAGCGCAACCGCTATCTGCTCGTCTTCGAGTCCAAGGACCTGCAGAAGCTGCAGGACGGCAAATTCTCGCTGCTGGACTCCATCCGCACCGTGCAGAATTCCTCCGGCATCGCCGCGACGATCTCGCTCGGTGTCGGCAAGGACGGCGCATCGTTCGAAGAAAACTATTCCTTCGCGATGCTCTCGATCGAGATGGCCCTGTCCCGCGGCGGCGACCAGGCCGTCATCAAGGACCGCTATAACTTCACGTTCTACGGCGGACGCACGAAGGAGACCGAGCGGCACACGCGCGTGAAATCCCGCGTCGTGGCCGGATCGCTGTCCGAGCTCATCGCGCAGTCCAGCCAGGTCTTCATCATGGGCCACCGCATGGCTGACCTTGACGCGCTCGGCGCGGCGGCGGGCGTCCGGTGCCTGTGCCGCAAGCACGGGAAGCCCGCGCACATCGTCATCGACCTCAAGAACAATATGGCTGGAAGCCTCATCGCCGAGCTGCGGCAGGATGAGGACTATGAGGATGTCTTCCTCTCCGGGCAGGACGCGCTTGTCGAAGCCGATCCGCGCAGTCTGCTGATCGTCGTCGACACGAACCGGCCCGATCAGGTCGAGTCGCGCGAGCTGCTCGAGTCCATCCCCCGTGTCGCCGTCATCGACCACCACCGCCGCGCGGCGGATTACATCGAGCAGGTCGTGCTGAACCTGCACGAACCGTTCGCCTCCTCGGCGTCGGAGCTGGTGGCGGAGCTTCTGCAATACGCGGTCGACCCGAAGGACATCTCCTCGCTCGAGGCGCAGGCGCTGCTGGCCGGTATCGTGCTCGACACGAAGAACTTCACCGTCCGCACCGGTTCGCGCACATTTGAAGCCGCTGCCTTCCTGCGCCGCGCGGGCGCGGACACCGTCGAGGTCAAGAAGCTGTTCCAGGCCGATCTCGACGCGACGATCCTCAAATATCAGGTCATTCAGGCCGCACGGCTCTACCGCAACGAGATCGCCATCTCCGCGGTCGACACACCTGTGCCGCGGGCCATCGCCTCGCAGGCCGCGGACGAGCTGCTGAACATCTCCGGCATTCTCGCCTCGTTCGTGCTCTATCCGGGCGCGGAGGGCGAAGTGATGATCTCCGCCCGCTCGATCGGCAGCTGCAATGTGCAGATGGTGCTCGAGCCGCTCGGCGGCGGCGGCAACGCCGCGACCGCCGGGGCCCAGATCCGCGGCAGCACCGTCCGCGACGTGCTGCGCGAGCTGGTCGCCTCCATCGACAAATTCTATGAATGATAAGGCAACGCCGCAAAATTATGTCGGCGTGCTTCGCCGGATTTTTTCCGCCGATCCTTCGGTTTGAAAAATTTGAAATCCACAAAGGATGTCTGCATTTTTCAAATCTCGGCTTGGCGAAAAATCTCTCGGCGGATCTACTTGCCAAATTTCGCGGCGCTGCCTTGTTTTCCCACAAAATGTATTTTTCCGTTTTGAAAGGAGTACAAATACCATGAAAGTGATCTTAACCCAGGATGTCCGCGGCAAAGGCAAGCGCGGCCAGATGATCGAGGTCTCCGACGGCTATGCCCGCAACTTCCTTCTCCCGAAGAAGCTCGCGCAGGAGGCGACCGCCGACAACGTCAACACGATGCGTATGAACGACAAGGCTCTCGCCGAGCGGCAGGCCAAGGAGCGCGCCGAGGCGCTTGAAATTTCCAAGAAGATGAAGGATTTCACCGTCGTTGTCACCGCGAAGGGCGGCGGCGCGGGCCGTCTGTTCGGCTCGATCACCAACAACGAAGTGGCCGAGGCGCTCGCGCAGCAGCAGGGCATCCAGCTCGACAAGCGCAAGATCGTCCTCGACGAGCCGATCAAGCAGACCGGCCTCTACACCGTCAAGTGCAAGCTCGGCTATGAGATCAATGCCGACCTCAAGGTCGAAGTCAAAGAGGCTTGATTTTACGGCGTCACAGCTGTACCGCCTTATTCTTGATGATTCTATGATTTGCTGATTTAGGGGTAAGAACATGGATGAATTGCTGACAAAACAGGTGCCGCAGTCGCTCGAGGCGGAGCAGTCTGTCCTCGGCTCGATGCTCATCGACGAACGGTGCGTGCCGGACGTCATCGGGCTGCTGCTGCCGGACGATTTCTATCTGCAGCAGAACCGCGACATCTACGAGACGATCTACACCATGTTCAACTTCTCGCAGCACATCGACCCCGTCACCGTGCTCGACAAGATGAAAGAGCGCGGCGTCTACGACGAGGCCCATTCCTACGACTACATTGCCCAGCTCCTGCAGATCACGCCGACCGCCGCGAACGTCAAGCAGTACTGCTCCATCGTCCGCGACAAGGCGCTGCTGCGCAACCTCGGCACGGCCGCCGGAGAGATCAGCGGCCTCGTGCAGGAGGGCGTCGGCACGGCGCAGGAGATTCTGGAGGCGTCGGAGAAGAAGATCTACGCGCTCCGCAAGGAAAATTCGGGCGACAGTCTCCAGCACATCGGAAAGGTGCTTCTGAACGTCTACGACCGCTTGGAGGAGCTGGCCGAATCGGGCAGCGACATTGCCGGTCTCTCCACCGGCCTGCATGACCTCGACCGGAAGATCAACGGCCTGAACAAATCCGACCTGCTGCTGATCGCGGCGCGCCCCGGCATGGGCAAGACGTCGCTCGCGCTGAACGTCGCGCTGAACGTCGCAAAGTCGACCGACAAGACCGTTGCGTTCTTCTCGCTCGAAATGTCGCGCGAGCAGCTCGCCACGCGCCTGCTCTCCAACGAGAGCTTCGTCGACAACCAGAAGCTCACGACCGGCAAGCTCGATGAGGAGGACTGGGGCAAGCTGTCCCTCGCGTCCTCCGCCCTGAGCCAGACCGACATCCGCGTCGACGACAACCCGGCCATCACCGTTGCGGAGATGAACGCGAAATGCCGCCGCCTCGACAACCTCGGCCTCGTCGTCATCGACTATCTCCAGCTGATGACCGCCGCGGCCCCCGGTAAATCGGGCGAGAATCGCGTCACCGTCGTCAGCGAAATTTCCCGCGCGCTGAAGATCATGGCCAAGGAGCTGAACGTCCCGGTCATCTGCCTGAGCCAGCTGTCGCGTGCGAACGAATCGCGCACGGACAAGCGGCCCATGCTCTCCGACCTGCGCGAATCCGGCGCCATCGAGCAGGACGCGGACTCCGTCATGTTCATCTACCGCGACGACTATTACAACGAAAACTCGGAGGAGAAGAATATCGCCGAGTGCATCGTCGCGAAAAACCGCCACGGCGAGACCGGCACGGTCAAGCTCCAGTGGCTGCCGCAGTACACGACGTTCTCGAATCTGGAGTGGAAGCATGAGGGATAAAGTCCTTCGCTGGTGCCAGGAAAACGCGCTGTTTGCACCGGGGCAGACAGTTGTCTGCGCCGTCTCCGGCGGAGCAGATTCTGTCACGATGCTGCATCTTTTGCGTTCGCTGCAGCGCGAGCTCGGCGTGACGGTGTCCGCCGCGCACTTCAACCATCGGCTGCGCGGCGCGGAATCTGACCGGGACGAGGCGTTCGTCCGGAAGCTCTGCGCCGACTGGGGCGTGCCGCTGGCCGCCGCCTCCGGCGACGCTGCCGCCCGCGCACGGGAAACCGGCGAATCCATAGAGGAAGCCGCGCGAAATCTGCGCTATGCTTTCTTCGCTTCTCTCGGGCAGAGCGTCGCCACTGCGCATACGGCAGATGACAATTTGGAGACGATACTGCTGAATTTTCTGCGCGGCACGGGGCTCACCGGCCTCGGCGGTATCCCGCCGAAACGGGACTTCCTTGTCCGGCCCATCCTCTGCTGCACGCGGCAGGAGGTTCTGGCCTATCTGGACGAACACCGCCTCCCGCACGCGGAGGATTCGACCAACGCAGCGGACGACTGCGTCCGCAACCGCCTGCGGCACAACGTTCTGCCGCTGCTGAAAGCAGAAAACCCGTCTCTTGCCGAGACGGCCCTGCGTACGGCGCAGCTCCTGCGGCAGGATGACGGATTTCTGGATCGCTTGGCCAAAACGGCGCTGCAGACCGCCGGCGCCGGACCGCTGGCGTGGCGCTGTGACGCGCTGCGCGCGGAGCCGGACGCCGTCCGCACCCGCGCGGTCCGCAGAATGCTGCAGGCCATCCGCATCCCCAAGCTCTCACACGCGCACATCGAAGCGGTCGACCAGCTGCTGTTCACGGACGATCCGTCCGCCCGCACGTCCCTTCCAAACGGCTGGGCGGCGCAGCGGGAGTATGGCAGACTGCGTCTGGCGCGTACGGCGGACACAGACACATTCGCGCCCGTTCCGCTCATGCCCGGGAAGACCATCCGCATTCCGGAGCTTGGGCTTGTGATCCGCTGCGAATTCACAAAAAACTTTGCAAAAAATCTGCCCGGCACGTTCACATTTGCGTGCCGGTGTGATATGATAGAGCCAACCAAAGGACTGCTCGTCCGGCCGCGCCGGACCGGTGATACGATCCGCCTGCCGGGCGGTACGAAGACGCTGAAAAAGTGGTTCATCGACTGGAAGATTCCCGCCGCGCGGCGCGGGCTTGTGCCCGTACTCGCGGACGAGGCCGGTGTTCTGGCCGTCTATGGTCTCGGCCAGAACCTTGACCGTGCCGCGGCCGAGGGCGAGCCCGCCATTTTGTTTTGCATCGAGAAAGAATGAAAATAAAGAGGAGTACGCCGTATGATCAACAAAACCGATATGCTCGCAGATATTGAACGAGTGCTCGTCCCCGAGGCGGACATCCACGCCCGCATCAAAGAGGTCGGCGCGCAGATCGCCGCCGATTACCGCGGCAAATGCCCGATCCTCGTCGGTGTGCTGAAGGGCGTTGTGCCGTTCTTCGCCGAGATGGCCGCCGCCATCGACATCCCCGTCCAGGAGGATTTCATGTGCGTCACGTCGTTTGAGGGCGGCACGGAATCCACCGGCAAGCTCACCTTCCGCAAAGACATCGACCACGACATCGAAGGCCGCGACGTTCTGATCCTTGAGGACATCATCGACTCCGGAAGTACGCTGAAGATGATCGTCGAGCTGTTCCAGGCGCGCAAGCCCGCCTCCGTCAAGATCTGCACGCTGCTCGACAAGCCATCTGGCCGCAAGGTCGATCTGACGCCGGACTATACCTGCTTCACGATCCCGGCGGCGTTCGTCGTCGGTTTTGGACTCGACTATGAGGACTATTACCGCAATCTCCCGTTCGTCGGCGTGCTGAAGCCCGCCGTATACCTCGAGAAATAAGACCGACATTTTGCAGACATGCACAAACGGATCATGGGCGTTCTGCGCCCATGATTTGTGGCTTTTGCGCCTGTTTGCCCAAAAAGGAGAATTTCATTGAAACAGCAGCCGAAACCCTTCAATCTTCTGCTCCTGCTGTTCGTTCTGGTGCTGATCCTGGCGTCCGTGTCCACGTCGCTGTTCGGCGGGCGCGAGAGCGCCGGGCTGACGTATTCCGGCGTGCTCGACCTGTTTGAACAGGAACAGGTCGAATCGTTCGTTCTGACCGGAAACTCCCTCGCCCTGCACCTGCGCGAGCCGTATCAGGGCTCCACTGACGTGACCGTCAAGCTCGGCGACGTCGAGACGTTCCATGCGGACCTCGACGAAACGATCGCCGCGCAGAAAGCGGACGGCACGCTCGTCAGCTACAACTATCTCCCGGCCACAACGCCGTGGTACCGGACCTTCCTGCCCTACATCGTCGGCCTCGGGCTGATCGTGCTGCTCTGGTTCTTCCTCGCGGCACGGGCCAACGGCGGAGGCCCCGGCGGGATGGCGCAGTTCACCCACGCGAACGCCCGCTTCGGCATCCCCACGAATCAGACCGTCACATTCCAGGACGTGGCCGGTGCGGACGAGGAAAAGGAAGAGCTGGCCGAGATCGTCGAATTCCTACGCGACCCGAAGCGCTTCACCGCCATGGGTGCAAAAATTCCGAAGGGCGTTCTGCTCGTCGGGCCGCCGGGCACGGGTAAAACGCTGCTCGCCCGCGCAGTCGCGGGGGAAGCCGGGGTGTCGTTCCTGTCGATCTCCGGTTCCGACTTTGTGGAACTGTACGTCGGCGTCGGCGCGAGCCGCGTGCGCGACCTGTTCGAGCAGGCCAAGAAGATCTCCCCCGCCATCGTGTTCATCGACGAGATCGACGCCGTGGGCCGCCGCAGAGGCGCAGGCCTTGGCGGCGGACATGACGAGCGCGAACAGACGCTCAACCAGCTGCTCGTCGAGATGGACGGCTTCTCGTCCAACGAGGGCGTCATCGTCATCGCCGCGACCAACCGGCAGGACATTCTCGACCCGGCGCTGCTCCGTCCCGGCCGCTTCGACCGGCAGATCTACGTCGGCCGCCCGGACTGGCGCGGCCGCGAGGCCATTCTGAAGGTCCATTCCCGCAACAAGCCGCTGGCCGACAACGTCAATCTCGCCTCCCTTGCCAAGGCGACCGCCGGATTCACCGGAGCCGACCTTGCAAATCTGCTCAACGAAGGTGCGCTTCTGGCCGCGCGCAAGGGCCGCCGCGTCATCACGATGAAGGACCTCGAAGACGCGCTCATCAAGGTCATCGCCGGGCCGGAAAAGCACAGCCGCATCGTCTCGGAGCATGAGAAAAAGCTCACTGCCGTCCACGAAGCGGGCCACGCCATCACGATGTACGTCCTGCCGACGCAGGATCCCGTCCACCTGATCACGATCATCCCGCGCGGCACGGCGGGCGGCATGACCGTCAGTCTGCCGCAGGACGACCAGCAGTACAACACGCGCAACGAGATGTTTGAGACGGTCGTCAGCTTCCTCGGCGGGCGTGTGGCGGAGCAGCTCCGCATGGGCGACATCTCCACCGGCGCGTCCAATGATCTCCAGCGCGCGACCGGGATCGTCCGCGACATGGTCGCAAAATACGGCATGAGCGACGCGCTCGGCCCCGTGTCTTACGCGAGCGGCGGCGAGGTCTTCATCGGGCGCGATTATGAGAAGACGAAGTCCTATTCCGAAAAGATCGCCGGGTCCATCGACGATGAGGTCGAGACGGTGATGCGCAAGGCGTATTCCGAGTGCGAGCACATCCTGACCGAGCATCAGTCCCAGCTGGACGCCGTCGCGGCCTATCTGCTCGAGCATGAGAACATGACGCGCGCGCAGTTTGAGGCCGTCATGCAGGGCCGCCCAATCCCGGACGGAGACGTCGCAAAAATCGAGGATTTTTCCGAATCCGCTGAAGAAACCGAATAAATCATAAAAAATGCCCGCCGTAAGGCGGGCACTTTTTCGGAGCAAATATGTACTACAACGCCCTGAGTCCTTATCTCAAAGCCCGCTTCGGCGGAAAAGTCTATAAGCTCGCGCTGTCGTCCGGCTGCACGTGCCCGAATCGGGACGGCACGATCGGTACCGGCGGCTGCACATTCTGCACCGGGAGCGGTGAATTCGCGGCGAGCAGCCTTGCCCCCATTCCGGAGCAGCTGGAGCAGGCGAAATACATTCTCGGCAAAAAGGGACAGGATGCCCGATATATCACCTATTTTCAGGAGAACACGAACACCTACGGCCCGGTCTCCCGGCTGGAGCCGCTGTTCCGTGCAGCGATGGAGCCGGAGGACGTCGTCGCCCTCTCGGTCGCAACGCGGCCGGACTGCCTCGGCCCGGACATGCTCGCGATGCTGGCGCGGCTGCGTGCGGTCAAGCCCGTCTGGGTGGAGCTGGGTCTGCAGACCATCCACGAAGCGACCGCCGCGCGCATCCGGCGCGGCTATCCCCTGCCGGTCTTTGACGAGGCTGTGCGGGATCTGCACACCATCGGCATCGAGGTCATCGTGCATCTGATCCTCGGTCTGCCGGGCGAGACGGCGGCGGACATGGAGGCTTCGGCCCGCTATGTGGGCCGGTGCGGCGCGGAAGGCGTGAAACTCCACCTGCTGCACATCCTGCGCGGGACGCCGATGGCGGCGGAATACGCCGCAGGCCGCGTCCGGACACTGGAGCTGGACGAGTATATCACGCTTCTGGAACGATGCCTTGAAGTGCTCCCGCCGGAGGTCGTCATCCACCGCCTGACCGGCGACGCGCCGAAGCGCGACCTGATCGCCCCGCTCTGGAGCGCGGACAAAAAGCGCGTCCTGAACGCGATCCGTCAGAGATTTGAGGCCGACGAGCTCATCCAAGGTTCTAAATTATAAGGAAACACCCGGCGGAAGAAACCTTCCGCCGGGCACTTTTTATGGTTTGTTATGTGCCGCGATCTTGCGTTCATGCCTTCTCAGCGAGAGATTTTGGTGCAAGGCAAGATTTGAAAAACGAAGACATGCTTTGTGCATTTCGAGTGTTTCAAACCGCAGCATTGGCGGAAAAGATCCGCTGAGATCAGGCGGCCATGACGCTCAGAACCTTTGCCGCCTGGCAGCGCGTGGTCTTGCCCTTCGGGTTGAAGACGCCGTTGCTGCCCTGGAGATAGCCAGCAGCACTGCAATAGTTGACAGCCTCAAGCGCCCAGTCGGGGATCGCGTCAAGGTCGGTGTACGTCAGCTTCACGGCAAAATCCTGCCCAACGCGCTTGGCAAAGACATCGTAGCCATAGAGGATCTTGGCCAGCTCCTGACGGTTGACGGGGTTGGTGGGCTTGAAGGTGCCGTCGGAATAGCCGCCGACAATGCCGTTTGCCGCGGCCCACAGAACGGCCTTTTCATAATAGGCGCCGTCCTTGCAGTCCTTGAACTTCTCAGAGACCTTGCCCTCGACGTCGGGCGAGCCCGCCATCCGATAGAGCACGGTGACGAGCATGGCGCGGTTCATGTTGCCGTTCGGGTCGAACTTGCCGTTCGCCCCGCCCATCAGTTCCTTCGCGGTGACGTCATCGACGTACTTGGCGTACCAGGCGGTGGAGACCACGTCGGTGTAGGACTTGATGGTGATGCGGTTCTGCGCGGAAGCATAGCTCTTGCCGACCACGCCGCCGAGCTTCGTCTTGATGTACTCGACAACGGCCGTATCCATCGGCACACCGGTATCGACGATCTTCGGAGAGGTCTTGAAGGTGTAATAGGTGTCGCCGCCGGCAGCGGTGAAGTCGTTGGTGACAACGGCGTAGGTGTCCTTCGGGTTGAAGGCCTTGCCGTTGATGCTCTCGATGGTGACGCGCTTAATCGACTTCGGGCCATAGTAGGTCGAGCCCGGATAGGTCTCGGCGTTGGCGTCATACTTCGCGCCGGTCACGACAGTGTAGCGGATGCCCGACACCTGCGGGAAGCCGCCGATGGCCGTCGGCAGGGAGTACGTGGAAGCCTCGAGGGCCTCAAGCAGGCTCGCGCCGGAGATGTAGATGACGGCGACAGTGTTGCCGAAGGGCAGGACCGTGTTGATGTCCTTCATCGAGATGTCGCCAGCCTTGATCGACGCGCGGATGCCGCCGCCGTTCGTGAGGGCCACGACATGGTCGGTCGGGACGTCGAGCTTGCCGTCCTTCGTCGCATACCAGAGGATGCCATCGGTGATCAGGTCGCCGAGGTTGGTCTCCTTGGTGCGGACGCCGGGGTCGCGGTTGCCGTCGAGGTCGACTTCGGTCTTCGCGAAGACCTCGCCGAGGCGGGTATCCACGTCCTTGATGATCTTGTCGGCCAGAGCCTTGACGGTCTCGTCCTCGGCCTTGACGCCCTCGAGCTTGATCAGCTCGTTCTTCTCGATCTTCTTCGTCGCGTTATCGATGACGATCACGCCGACATTTTCGAGCGCCGTGCCCGTGGACTGGATCGGCTCTTTGTTCTCGCCCTCGGTCATGACAGTGTGCGAATGGCCGTCGATGATGAAGTCGATGCCGGTGGAACGGGCATAGAGATCGGTGGAGCGGTTGGGGTTGGACTCCTCGTCCACACCGAGATGCGTCAGCGCGATGACGACGTCCGCGCCGCCCTTCTTGAGCGCGGCGGCCTCCTGGGTCGCAAAGTTATAAAGCTCGTCCTTGGCCATGAAGGTCACGCCCTGGATCTTGGCGGGATGGGCCTTGGTGGCGGTCTCCGGCGTGGTCAGGCCGAGGAAGCCGACCTTGACGCCGCCCGCAGTGGTGACAGTGGTCGTGCCGTCGAAGGCCAGCTTGCCATTGTACTGGATGTTGCCGATGACCTTGAACTTGGCATCCTTGAAGATGGTCTGGAGGTTGGCGAAGCCATAGTCGAATTCATGGTTGCCGAACGTCGCGACATCATAGCCCGCCGCGTTCATCAGCTCGATCGCGGTCTTGCCCTGCGAATCGCTGACATAGGGCGTGCCCTGGATGTAGTCGCCCGCGTCCACGAGGATGACGTCGGCGCCCTTTTCTGCGTAGTCCTTTTTCAGTGCTGCTACCTTTGCGTACAGGCCGATCGCACCGTGCACGTCGTTGGTGTGCAGGATGACGGTCTTCCCGGCCAGCTCTCCGTCCGCGGCCAGCGCGCCGGTCATCAGACCGAGCACCAGAACAACGGCCAGAAGAAGTGCTACGAGTTTTTTCATAGTGTCCTCCTTTATTTTCTTCCGCCGGATGGCGGAAAGATTACAAAAGCAGTGCCGCATTTCAGGTTGTCTACTTATTATACCGCATTTGCCCCGGACGGGCTATCGGCAGTTTTTCGGAAAAAGAGCGGAATATTTCGTGGTTCTGCACAAAAATCGCAAGTCCGCTCCGGCAGTATGTGGTTATGTTAACGCAAATTCTTTGCCGGTCAGGACGACTTCGCGGATGAAGCGGAACGTCTCGTCCTCGCCGCGTTCGGCCAGCATTTTGAGTAGAAAACGCAGCTGCCGGAACGTCACGGGATTGACGCAGGACGATTCGCGCGCGCGGTCGAGATAGACCAGCGGCGAAGCGTCGGTATAGGCCGCGCCCTGATAGGTCTTGCAGGCGGCGATGCGGTCCATGACCATCTCGGCCAGATACCGCCGGGGCATCTCGACCGGCTCATACTGCCGCGTGGCGGGGTTGATGTCCGTCCAGTATTCGAAATGGTGCTTGTTGCGGCCCTTGTGGTGCATCCACGCCTCGGAATAGCCCTTGTCCTCGCGCTCGGCGGTATTGGGGCTGCGGTTGCCCTGATAATAGCGGACGCCGGTCCAGAATTCGGTGGGCGAATATTTGGACAGATCGTGCGTCAGGCCCTGCCAGTAGAGCCCCACGCGGAAGCAGCCGCGGCGCACGAGCCTGCGGTGATGCGTGATGGTTTTGAAATGCTTCCAGACGTTGCGCACGTTCTCTGCCTCCCTGGTCGAAACTTTCCACATCTATATTATAAATACTCCGGGATGAAAATGCAACTGCTGCGTTTTTCTCGCGCAAATCGCTCCGTTCGTATCGAAATTAAACAACCGATATAGAAAATTTCCGTTAAATTTTGTGCTGTCTGCACAGTTTTTCCGAGTTTTGTGTTAAGATATTAACATCATGTTCCAATTTCTTCACAGCACCTGAACACCATTTTCTGCCTGCTCTTGGTATAATAAAAGCATCCCGAAGGGGATAGAAAGAGGAGGAGAATATGAAAGAAAAGAAGAAACTGTCACTGTCCGTATGGATCTTCATTGGCATGATCGTCGGTATTCTCGTGGGTCTGTGTTTCCTGAAAAAACCGGAGTTCACCACGGATTACCTCAAGCCCATCGGCACGATCTACATCAACCTGCTGAAGTTCCTCGTTGTGCCCGTCGTTCTGTTCTCGATCACCGACGGCGTCGTCTCCCTGAAGGATCTCAAGCGCGTCGGCTCTGTCGGCCTGCGGACGTTCGTGTACTACATGTTCACGACCGCCATCGCCGTCGTCATCGGCCTTGTACTTGCCAACGTTTTCAAGGGCGCATTCCCGCTGCTCCAGACCACCGGCCTGGAATACGAGGCCAAGGAATCCCCCTCCGTCATGCAGGTCATCGTGAACATCTTCCCCGATAACCTGCTCAAGCCGATGGTAAGCGCTGATATGCTGCCGGTCATCGTCGTCGCGATCTTCTTCGGCGCGGGCATCCTCGCGGCCGGGGACGATGGCATCCCCGTCGGCGGCGCGGTCGCCAGAATGAACAAGGTCATCATGCAGATCATGATGATGATCATCAAGTTCACCCCGATCGGCGTCCTCTGCCTGATGGCAAACGTCGTGGCTGTCAACGGCCCGGCCATCGTCGGCAACCTGCTCATCGTCATCGGCGTGGCCTATCTCGGCTACATCATTCACGTCGTCGTGGTCTACGGCCTGTCCGTGCGCTTCCTGTCCGGCATGAACCCGTTCAAGTTCTTCAAGGGCCTGGCCCCGGCCATGATCTGCGCGTTCACCACCACGTCTTCCAACGCGACGCTCCCGCTGAATATCGAGTGCTGCAACAAGATGGGCGCGGAGCCCGAGATCAGCGCGTTCGTCCTGCCGCTTGGCGCGACGATCAACATGGACGGCACCG
>CAJMLC010000023.1 GCA_905214155.1 uncultured bacterium
ACGGTCACAATTTGGGAAGGAAGAAGAAGGCTGCGGATATGGAGTTTTCGCCGCCTCGGCGGAAACGGAATGGAGCTGGCTTCTTCTGACGCGATGGCGGCACGGAATGCACTCACGGTTTTGTAGGGCCCTCTTTCTTTTCTTGGCGGTTTGACACCGTTCTTTTCCTTTCTCTGCAAGAGAAAGAAAAGAATGGGGTCAAGAGTGGTGGAATATTGGCTTCTGCGTAAAAAGGAGGTAATGATATGGCAAAACCCATTGTCGCCATTGTGGGGCGGCCGAATGTGGGCAAATCGCTGCTGTTCAACAAGCTGACCGGGCGGCGGATGGCCATTGTGGAGGATACGCCGGGCGTCACGCGCGACCGCATCTATGGCGACTGCGAGTGGAACGGGCGGAGCTTCCTGCTCGTCGACACCGGTGGCATCGAGCCGGGGACGGGCAGCGAGATGCTGAAGTTCATGCGCCGGCAGGCGGAGATCGCCATCGAGACGGCGACGGTCATCGTGATGGTCGTCGACGTGACGGTCGGCCTGACCGCGGCGGACGCGGAGGTCGCGTCGATGCTCAAGCGGTCGAAGAAGCCGGTGGTGCTGGCGGTGAACAAGTGCGACCAGACCGGCGGCGTGAACCCGGAGAGCTATGAGTTCTATTCGCTTGGCCTCGGCGACCCGATCGAGGTCTCGGCCGTGCATGGCCACGGCACGGGTGATCTGCTGGACGCGTGCGTCGAGCAGTTCCCGGAGGATGACGGCGAGGAATACGATGAGGATGTCATCAAGGTCGCCATCATCGGCAAGCCGAACGTCGGCAAATCGAGCCTGCTCAACCGCATCCTCGGCGAGGAGCGCGTGATCGTCTCGAACATCGCGGGCACGACGCGCGACGCGATCGACAGCTATTTTGAAAACGAATTCGGCAAATATCTGTTCATCGACACGGCGGGCATGCGCCGCAAGTCGAAGGTGGACGACGCGGTCGAACGGTATTCCAATCTGCGCACCGTCTCGGCCATCGAGCGCGCGGACGTCTGCCTGATCCTGATCGACGCCAACGAGGGCGTCACCGAGCAGGACACGAAGGTCGCGGGCCTGGCCCACGAGGCGGGCAAGGCGAGCATCATCGTCGTCAACAAGTGGGATGCGGTCGAGAAGGACACGAACACGATGAACGAAATGACGAACAACATTCGCCGCGACCTCAGTTATATGACCTACGCGCCGGTGGTCTTCATCTCGGCGCTGACCGGCCAGCGCGTGGACAAGCTGTTTGAGATGATCAACGCTGTCTCGAACCAGAACTCCATGCGTATCACGACCGGTATGCTCAATAATATTCTGGAAGATGCGACCGCGCGCGTCCAGCCGCCCACGGACAAGGGCCGCCGCCTGAAGATCTACTATATGACGCAGGTCGGCGTGAAGCCGCCGCATTTCGTCATCTTTTGCAACGACGCGCGGCTGTTCCACTTCTCGTATCAGCGGTATCTCGAAAATCAGATCCGCGCGGTCTTCGGCCTGACGGGCACGCCGGTGAAGATCACGATCCGGCAGAAGGGCGACGACGCAGAAAAATAAGCGTCTGCCGGTGAGGCAAACGCGCGTGCCGGGCATTGCGGCGCGGCCATTCCGCGGGGCGGAAATTTTTCGCGGAAACCGGAAAAAAGTGCTTGCATTTTTCGGGGAGTTCTGCTATTATAATGGTCGGCGTTTTCAGACGCCGCACGACTTTCAATGGCAAGGAGGTGCAGTGATGGCAAAGTGCGATATTTGCGGCAAGGGCGTTACGTTCGGCATTAAGGTCTCCCATTCCCACAGACGTTCCAACAGAGCTTGGAAGCCCAACGTCAAGCGCGTCAAGGCGATCGTTGACGGTACTCCGCGCCATGTGTATGTCTGTACAAGATGCTTGCGTTCGAACAAGGTTGAGCGCGCCATCTGATTCGATGACACATAAAAAGACAAGCTGAAAGGCTTGTCTTTTTCTTTTTTCTGGCTGTGTGACCTTGGTAACTGGCACTTGCGAAAACCGGCAAAACGTGATATGGTAATAACACCACAAAAACTGGGGTGAAGAGATGGCAAATATCTATTCCATTCCGCTCTCGGACATCGTTTCGGAGTTCAATCTGGATTTTTTCTATAAATCGTCGGATTTTGACAAGATCCACGTGACGGTCGACGAGGTCAGCCGTCCGGGATTGCATCTGGCGGGCTTCTTCGATCATTTCGAGCCGATGCGGATCTATGTCTGCGGCACGGTCGAGGTGGCATACCTGCAAAAGCTGTCAAGCGAAGAGCGCAGCATCATTTTCGACCATTTCCTGTCCTATATGTGCCCGGCACTCATTTTCTCGCGCGGCTTCCAGCCGACGCCGGAGTGCCTCGAGATGGCGAAGAAATATAATGTGACGGTCCTCGGCTGCCGCGAGGCAACGAGCTATCTCGTCTCCGCGCTGATCGTCTACCTCAAGAGCGCGCTGGCCCCGCGCGTGACGCGGCACGGCGTGCTGGTCGAGATCTACGGCGAGGGTGTCCTCATCAATGGCGACAGCGGCATCGGCAAGAGCGAGACGGCCATTGAGCTCGTCAAGCGCGGCCACCGGCTGATCGCAGACGATGCGGTCGAGATCAAGAAGGTCTCCTCGCGCGAGCTGATGGGCGCGGCGCCGGAGGTCCTGCGGCACTATATCGAGATCCGCGGCATCGGCGTCATCAACGTGGCGAAGCTGTTCGGCATGGGCGCGGTCAAGGACGCGACGAGCGTCGATCTGATCGTCAACATGGTCCCGTGGCGCGACGGCGAGGCGTATGATCGTCTCGGCATGGAGACGCAGTACACGGAGATCCTCGGCGTCAAGGTGCCGAGCGTGACCATCCCGATCACGCCGGGGCGGAATCTTGCCGTCATCCTCGAGGTCGCCGCGATGAACAACCGCCAGAAGCGCATGGGCTACAACGCGGCGGTCGAGTTCACGGAGCAGATGAGCCGCTTCTTTGAAAACAAGAACCAATAAAACGAAAAGTCGAGCGTTTTACGCTCGACTTTTTTTGTTCCAATTTGCGCCATGCTGTGCTATACTATATCTTGAGTAAATTTGTTTCGGAGGTGGCCATGGACTTCAAGGACGAAGCCGTGCGCAGCGCACGGGAGGCCGGGATCGAAATACGGGAAAACGAGCCGCTCGCAGCGCATACGTCGTTCCGCATCGGCGGCCCGGCACGGTGGATGGCGTTTCCAAAGACCGTTGGAGAGGTGCAGACGCTGCTGCGCCTTGTGCGGGAAGCGGACATCCCGGTGCGCCTGCTCGGCGCAGGGACGAACGTGCTCGCGCCCGATGGGGGCGTGGACGCGCTGGTGCTCTGTCTGAAGGACGCGCTGCGCGGTGTGCGGCTTCCGGAAGGGAACTGCATCGAGGCGATGGCCGGAGAAACGCTCGCATCCGTTGCGGTGTTTGCCAGAAAAAATGGCCTGACCGGGCTGGAATTTGCACATGGCATACCGGGTACGCTCGGGGGCGGCGTGTATATGAATGCGGGTGCCTACGGCGGGGAGCTGCGGCAGGTCGTGCGGCAGGTGACGTTCCTACATGCGGATGGCCGCCTGGAAACGTTTGAAAACGAAGATTGCGCGTTCGGCTACCGCACGAGTGTGTTTGAGAACATGCCGGGCGTGATCGTCTCGGCAAGATTGGCCCTGCAGCCGGGCGACCCGGCGGCCATCGAGGCCAGAATGCGGGAGCTGATGGAAAAGCGGCGCGCGTCGCAGCCGCTGGAGCTGCCCTCGGCGGGCAGCACGTTCAAGCGGCCGGCGGGGCATTTTGCCGGGGCGCTCATTCAGGAGGCCGGGCTGAAGGGCCGGGGCGCCGGCGGCGCGAAGGTGTCGGAAAAGCATGCGGGCTTTGTGGTAAATTTTGACCACGCGACGGCGGCGGATGTCCGCGCGACGATCGCGCTCGTACAGAACACGGTGTATGAAACGTCCGGCGTCCGGTTGGAGCCGGAGGTGCGGATCTGGTAGGAGAGCATTATGCAGTTTGTCATTGTATCCGGCCTTTCCGGGGCCGGGAAGAGCAAGGCCGCGTCTGATCTGGAGGATTTCGGCTTCTATTGTGTGGATAATATGCCGGCGGAGATGATCCCGCAGTTTGCGAGCCTCTGCCTGGCGACGAAGGGGCGATATGAGAAGGTGGCGCTCGTGACCGATGTGCGCGGGAGCCTGACGTTTGACGCGCTCTTCCGCAGTCTCGACCGGCTGGACGAGATGCACCTGAACTATTCCATCCTCTTCATCGAGGCGGGAACGGAGACCATCATCAAGCGCTACAAGGAGACGCGGCGAAGTCACCCGCTCACAAAGGACGGCACGCCGATCTCGGATGCCATCGCCCGCGAGCGAGAGCTGCTCCAGCCCATCCGCAACCGGGCCAGCGCCATCATCGATACGTCCAATCTCTCCACAGGCAAGCTGCGCGGCCTGCTGATCGACCTGGTCGCGGGCGGCATCCATGAGCGGGCGATGCACGTCGATGTGCGCTCGTTCGGCTTCAAATATGGCCTGCCGCTCGACGCGGACATGGTCTTTGACGTGCGCTTTCTGCCGAATCCCTATTACATCCCGGAGCTGAAGCACCAGAACGGGCTGGACGAGCCGGTGCGCAATTTCGTGTTCCAGTATCAGCAGACGAAGGACTTTGTGGAAAAGACCGAGGATCTGCTGGGCTTCCTGCTGCCGAATTTCGTGGACGAAGGGAAGTCGGAGCTGGTGATCGCGGTCGGCTGCACCGGCGGTAAGCACCGGTCGGTCTGCCTCGCGAAGGAATTTGCGGACTTTATCTCGCGGCGCGGCTATGCCGTCACGCTGGGGCACCGCGACATCTCCAGAAGGTGAGCCGATGGGAACATACACGGAAAATATCCGCCTCTATGAGCCGGGTCACCGGCCGCCGCGCCTCGTCGCCATCGGCGGCGGGCATGGCCTATCCGCGATGCTGCGCGGACTGAAGCGCTATACGCGCGACATCACGGCGATCGTCACCGTTGCGGACGACGGCGGCGGCTCCGGCGCGCTGCGCGAGGATCTCGGCATGCTGCCGCCCGGCGACATCCGGAGCTGCATTCTGTCGCTGGCCAACACGGAAAAGACGATGCGCGAGCTGCTGAACTACCGCTTCACCGAGGGGAGCCTCGCGGGGCAGAGCTTCGGCAATCTGTTCCTTGCGGCGATGAACGGCATCTCCGGCTCGTTTGACGAGGCTGTCCACCGGATGGGCGATGTGCTGGCCATTACGGGCCGCGTGCTGCCGGTGACGAATCAGGACGTGCATCTTGAGGCCGAATTTGAAGACGGCTCCCGCTGTCTCGGCGAGAGCAAAATTTACTACGCGAAAAAAGAGAACGACTGCCGCATCCGGCAGGTGCGCCTTGTGCCGGAGCACCCGCAGGCCCTGCCGGACAGTCTCGAGGCCATTGCCCGGGCCGATCTCATCATCCTCGGGCCGGGGAGCCTCTATACGAGCATCATCCCGAATTTCCTGGTGGACGGCATCGCGGACGCCATCCGGCGCAGCCGCGCCGTGAAGGCGCTGGTGCTGAACGTGATGACGCAGGACGGCGAGACCGAGGGCTATACCGCGAGCGACCACGTGAAGGCGATTTTGCACCATGCGGGGCCGAACGTCGTGGACGTGTGTATCGCGAACTCCCGCCCCGTGCCGGAGGAGAGCTTGGCTCCGTATCTGGCCGAGGGCGCGGAGCCGCTCAGGCTCGACCGCGAGGAGATCATGGCGCTGGGCGTGGCTGTGCGGGAATTCCCGCTCTGCTCGAGCGGACGCTATATCCGGCACAACCCCGACGAGCTGGCGAAGGCCGTGCTCGATGTGTGGAAAGAATTTCGAATTCGCTGAAGGAGACAAACCAATGTCATTTTCCTCCAATGTTAAGGCGGAGCTGTGCCGTCCGCCGATTTCGCGGCGGACGGAGGCACTGGCCGAAGCCTACGGCGTGTTGCTCTACTGCAACACGTTTACCGGCTCCGCCGTCCGCGTCGTGACCGAGAGCCGTGACTTTGCAGAGCGTCTGCCGCGCCTGTTCAAAAAAGCGTTCGGTGTCGGCTTCGACGAAACGCCGAATCCCGATGAGCCAGGCAAGCTCCTGCTTGCCATCGAGCAGAAGGACAAGCTGGAGCGGTTGCTCACGGCGCTCGATATGCGGGCGGACGGCGAAGTTGCGCTGCACGTGAACTTCGGCTTGCTCGAAGAAGAGCCGGAGCAGCTGGCCTTTTTCCGGGGCGCGTTTCTCGCGGGCGGGTCGGTCACAGACCCGGCGAAGCGCTATCATCTGGAGCTTGCTACGCCGCACCTCAAGGTTAGCGCCGAGGCGTCAGTCCTGCTGCGGGAGATCGGCTTTTCGGCTAAGGAGACGAGCCGTGCGGGCAACAGCATTCTATATTTCAAGCAGAGCGACACAATCGAGGACTTTCTGACCGCCATCGGTGCGCAGGTCTCGGCGATGGGCGTCATGGAGGCGAAGGTCGAAAAAGATCTGCGCAACGGCGTCAACCGCCGCGTCAACTGCGAGACGGCGAACCTCAGTAAAGCCGTTGACGCCTCGTTTGAGCAGCTGGCGGCGATCCGACGGCTAGAAGAGGCGGGCGTGCTCGAGACGCTGCCGCAGAAATTACAGGAGACGGCGCGGCTCCGCCGGGAGAACCCGGAGGCGACGCTCTCGGAGCTGGCCGAAATGCCGAATCCGCCGGTGAGCAAGTCGGCGATCAATCACCGAATGCGAAAATTGATGGAACTTTCAAAGACACTGTAAGGAGAACACTATGGGCTTCGTGCATCTGCATGTGCATACGGAATACAGCCTGCTCGACGGCGCGTGCCGCATCCGCGACATCATGGCGCGCGTGAAGGAGGTCGGGCAGGAGGCCGTCGCCATCACCGACCACGGCAACATGTACGGCGTGATCGACTTCTATCGCGCGGCGAAGGCCGCGGGCGTGAAGCCCATCATCGGCTGCGAGGTCTATGTCGCGCCGCGCACGCGCTTCGACAAAGAGCACGCGTTCGACCGCGAGGCGTATCACCTTGTGCTGCTCTGCGAGAACGAGACGGGATACCGCAACCTCAGCTATATGGTCTCGCGCGGGTATCTCGACGGGTTTTATAACCGGCCGCGCGTCGACATGGAGCTGCTGCGGGAGCACCACGAGGGCATCATCGCGCTCTCGGCGTGCCTTGCTGGGCGGGTGCCGCAGGCACTGCTGCACGACCAGTATGAGGAGTCCAAGAAGGCCGCGCTGGAATACGCGGACATTTTCGGGCCGGAGCACTTTTACCTCGAATTGCAGGACCACGGCCTCGAGGAGCAGCCGCGCGTCAATCAGGGCATTCTGCGCCTTTCACAGGAGACCGGACTGCCGCTCGTCGTGACGAACGATGCGCACTATCTGCGGCGCGAGGATGCGAAGACGCAGGACATCCTGATGTGCATCCAGATGGGCAAGACCGTCGACGATGAGAACCGGCTGAAATTTGAGACCGATGAATTCTATCTCAAATCTGAGGAGGAGCTGCGCGAGCGGTTCCCGTCGGTGGATGAGGCGTTTGAAAATACGGTGAAAATTGCCGAACGCTGCAATGTGGAGTTCACGTTCGGCAAATATCACCTGCCGGAATTCAAGCTCCCGGAGGGCTATGACTCGCTGACGTATCTGAAGGAGCTCTGCGCGAAGGGCTTTGCAGAGCGCTATGGCGAAGCGCACCCGGAATACCGGCAGCAGCTGGACTATGAGATCGACATGATCGAGAAGATGGGCTTTACCGACTACTTCCTGATCGTGGCGGACTTTGTCAACTTTGCAAAGCAGGCGGGCATCCCCGTCGGCCCCGGGCGCGGGAGCGCCGCGGGATCGATGGTCACGTATACGCTCTACATCACGGAGATCGACCCGATGAAGTACGGGCTGTTCTTCGAACGGTTCCTGAATCCGGAGCGTGTGACAATGCCCGATATCGATATGGACTTCGGCGATACGCGGCGCGGCGAGGTTGTGGACTATGTACGCCGGAAGTACGGCGACGACCACGTGGCGCAGATCGTCACGTTCGGTACGATGGCCGCGCGCGGCGCGATCCGCGACGTGGGCCGGGCGCTGAACTTTACGTATGCGGAGACGGACGTCGTGGCGAAGCTCGTACCGGGGACGCCGCACATCACGCTGGACGAGGCGCTGAAGGTCTCACCGCAGCTGCGCGAAATGTACGAGGGCGACGAGCGCGTGCAAACGCTGATCGATACGGCGCGCGCCCTCGAGGGCATGCCGCGCAACACATCGACGCACGCGGCGGGCGTCGTCATTACGCGGCTGCCGGTCTACGACTATGTGCCGCTCGCGACGAACGACGACACGATCGTCACCGAATATACGATGACGACGCTCGAGGAGCTGGGGCTGCTCAAGATGGACTTCCTCGGGCTCCGCAACATCACGGTCATCGACGATGCGATCCAGGAGATCCGGAAGACGGACCCGGACTTTTCGATGGCGCGCGTCACCGACAACGACCCGAAGGTCATGGACATGCTGACGCAGGGGAAGACGTCGGGCGTGTTCCAGATGGAATCGTCCGGGATGACGGGCGTCTGCGTGGGACTGAAGCCGCAGTCCATTGAAGACCTCTCCATCATCGTTGCGGCCTATCGGCCCGGCCCGATGGACTCGATCCCGCGGCTCATCGCCTGCAAAAACGACCCGAAGCTCGTGCAGTACAAGCACCCGATGCTCGAGCCGATCCTCTCCGTCACCTACGGCTGCATCCTCTATCAGGAGCAGGTCATTGAGATCTTCCGCAAGCTCGCGGGCTATTCGCTCGGGCAGGCGGACATGGTGCGCCGCGCGATGAGCAAGAAAAAGGTGAAGGACATCGAGAAGGAGCGCGGGGCGTTCCTCCACGGGGACGCGGCGCGCGGCATTGCTGGCTGCGAGGCCAACGGCATTCCGGTCAAAGTCGCCGAGGACATCTACAACGAGATGTACGACTTTGCAAACTACGCCTTCAACAAGGCGCATTCGGTCTGCTATGCAGTGATCGCGTATCAGACGGCGTGGTTCAAGTATTACTATCCGAAGGAGTATATGGCGGCGCTGATGACGTCGGTGCTCGACAGCTCGGTGAAGATCTCGGAGTATATCGCCGAGTGCAAGAACATGGGCATCGCGCTCCTGCCGCCGGACATCAACGAATCGAACGACCATTTCACCGTCGTGCCGAACGGCATCCGCTTCGGCCTCGCGGCCATCAAGAACATCGGCCGCGGCTTCATTCAGAAGGTGATGCAGGAGCGGGAAAACGGCGGGGCCTTCATGGGGCTGGAGGATTTCTGCAGCCGCATGTACGGCACCGACCTCAACAAGCGCGCGATGGAAAACCTGATCAAGTGCGGCGCGTGCGACTGCTTCGGACTGAAGCGTTCGCAGCTGCTGGCCATCTACGACGCGGTGATGGAATCCGTTGCGGCGAGCCGCCGGAACAATGTCGAGGGGCAGATGGGCCTGTTTGGCATGATGGAGGGCGACGACGCGCCGATTTCCGACATCCATGTGCCCGACTTGCCGGAGCTTTCCGCGCAGGAGCGCATGAGCATGGAGCGCGAGACAACGGGCCTCTATCTCTCCGGTCATCCGATGGACGATTATCGCGAGCAGCTGAAGGGCACGGGCGTCGTGCCTATTGGGCGCATTTTGCAGAGCCTCGAGGAGCACGACGACGTCTATCAGGACGAGCAGGTCGTCTCCATCGCGGGCATCGTCCAGACGGCGAAGATGAAAACGACCCGCAACCAGAGCCTGATGGCCTACGTCACGCTCGAGGACAACACGGGCAGCATGGAGTTGATGCTCTTTTCCAGCACGCTGAAGCAGTATGGCGGCCTCATCCACGAGGGCGCGGCCGTCGTCATCAATGGGCGCATCTCCATCCGCGAGGACAAGGATCCGCAGATGGTGGTCAACCGCGTCTGGGCCATCGGCGATATGCAGGCTGCGCAGCAGGACGCCGCGCCGCAGTATCATACGCTCTATCTCCGCGTCACGCGGACCGGGCAGAAGGGCGAGCAGAAGCTGCTGCCGATCCTGAAGATGTTCCCCGGCAAGCTGAAGACCGTCATCTACTACGCCGACACCGGCGTCCGCCGCGGCGGCACATGCGCGCCGCAGGAGGTCATGCTGCAGGAGCTGCGTGAGCTGCTCGGCGAAAAGAACGTCGTTTTGAAATAATAGGGTGTATCCGAACACTGTTTCAATTTTCAGTTGCACGCTCGGCGCAAAACTTTTACAAACCGGCTACACTTTTATGACAAAGCATGATACAATAATTTAGTTAGAGACAGCAGAGGGGAGGGACGCTGTGTGAAACGAAAAATATGGGTCGTCGGCGTCCTGACGCTGCTGCTCACGTTGGTGCTGAGCGGGTGCTTCGTGAAGACAGTGGACGAGCTTTATACGCTGCCGAAACATTCCGATGAGTATAATGATCTGCAAAATGCCATTGACGGCCTGATGGCGCAGGGGGCGGCATACTCCGCGCCGGTGTCCGGCGCGAACCAGCAGTCTGTCCAGCTTGCCGATCTCGACGGCGATGGACAGGACGAGGCCATCGTCTTTCTGAAGACCGGCGGCGACAAGCCGCTCGGGGCCTACATCTTCGACCTGGTCGACGGTACGTATCAGAATATCGCAGTCATCGAGGGCGGCGGCACGGCCTTCGCCAGCGCGGAATATGTCCAGCTCGACAACGAGGGCGGTGTGGAGATCCTCATCGGCCGTAAGCTGTCGGATCAGGTCATCCAGACGCTCGGCGTCTATTCGCTCTCCGATGGGCACATCGTCGAGCTGATGAACGCAAATTATTCGGAATATACGCTCGCCGATCTCGACGGCGACGGAAACAAGGATATTTTCCTGATCCGCTTCGACGCGGAGCAGGCGCAGGGCGTGGCAGAGCTCTACTGCTTCCGCGACGGGCAGATGGCCCGCGAGCCGGAGGCGCAATTATCAGCAGGCGTGCAGTCCGTGCGGCGAATCGTCGTGGGCGACCTGACGCGGAACGTCCCGGCGGTGTTCACGGCGGGCGGCGATCCCGAGGGCGGGATCGTGACGGATGTGTTCGCATTCCGCGGCGGGAGCTTTCAGAATGTGACGCGGACGGACGAGAACCGCACCGTCCAGACCGTGCGCAACTATTACGTTTACGCGACCGACATCGACACCGACGGCCTCATCGAGCTGCCGGAGCTGGTGCCGCTGGTGCGGACGGAGGACGGCGACGACGGCGACAGCCTGATCCAGTGGTACAACCTCGATCTGGCCGGGAACCGCACCGTCAAGCAGACGACCTATCACAATTTTTCTGCCGGGTGGTATGTGAAGCTGCCGGAGGAATGGGTCGGACACGTGGCCGTGACGCGCGGGGAAGAGGTCTCTGGTGTGCGCGGAACGGTCTTCTCCGGCTATCTCTACAGCCCGGAGCGCTCAGAGCCGATCTTTACGATCTACGCCTTCACCGGCGAGGACCGCAACCAGCTCGCCGCGGCGGACGGACGCTTCGTCCTTTCGGAGAAGGGCGACGTCACCTACGCGGCGGCCTTCGGGACCGACCGGCGGGCCAAGGCCCTCAGCGAGGAGGATCTCAAGGCCATGTTCAACTACATTCACGTCGACTGGAATTCCGGCGAGACATAAGGGGAGAGGAATATGAAAAAAGTTTTGATTCTCGAGGACGAGGTCAGCATCCGCAGCTTCGTCGTCATCAATCTCAAGCGTGCAGGGTATGATGTTGTCGAGGCCGGGACGGGCGAAGAGGCACTGGAGCTTCTGAAAAGCAACCCGGATGTTGGCGTGGCGATTTTGGATATTATGTTACCCGGTATCGATGGATTTGAGGTTTGCCGGAGCATTCGCGCGACCGATAAGAAAATTGGGATTATTATGTTAACTGCACGCAGCCAGGAGATGGACAAGATTACGGGGCTGATGACCGGCGCGGACGACTATATGACCAAGCCCTTCAGCCCCGCGGAGCTGACGGCGCGCATCGATGCGCTCTACCGCCGCGTCGGGCCGGAGTCCGGCGGCGAGAGCACAGAGATCACCCAGGGGCCGTTTGTGCTGAACACGCGCAACCGGACGCTCGAAAAAGAGGGCAAGCGGATCAAGCTGACGCAGGTGGAGTATGCCATTGTCAAGCTCTTTATGCAAAATCCGGGCCGCGCACTCTCGCGTGAGGACATTCTGGCCTCGGTCTGGGGCCGGGATTATGACGGCGAGCTGAAGATTGTGGATGTGAATATCCGGCGGCTTCGCATCAAGATTGAGGACGACACGGCGAACCCGACCTACATCACAACGGTTTGGGGCTTCGGCTATAAATGGGGCGTTTGACCGCGGAGGGCGGAATGAGGTGAGGGACGCTTGGAGAAGAAAAAGCGATTGGCAGGGCTGGAAAAGCGCTGGCTGGTCAACAACGTCAGCATTATGATCGCGCTGGCCGTGATCTGCGTTGCAGCGGTGACGGCCTCAATGGCGGCGTATTACTATTCCAACCTCAAATCCGGGCTGGAGGCCAAGGCCAAGACCACAACGGATTTCTTTGCGAACTACATCAACCAGAGCTACAACGAATATTATCAGTCCTGCATCAAATTCGCGCAGACCTTTGAGGACAAGGATCAGCTGGAGCTGCAGTTCATCTCGGCGAACGGCAAGCTCGTCGCCTCGTCCTACGGCCAGTGGGCAGGGAAAGCGCCGACGACGCCGGACATTGCGTCCGCGATCGAGACGCAGCAGCTCGCCTCCTACAAGGGCGTCAACCCGCCGACGGGCGAGCGCATCATGGCCGTGTCCAGCCCGATGATCTACACGAATGGCGAGGTCATCGGCGTGCTCCGCTATGTGACGAGCCTCCGCACGGCGGACAAGCAGGTGCTGATGATTGGATTGATCGCAGTTGTGGCGGGGCTGATCTTTGTGGCGTTCATGCTGTTTACAAGCAGCTTTTTCATCCGCTCGATCATCGAGCCGGTCAGCCAGATCACGGCGACGGCGAAGCGCATTGCCGCTGGCTCCTACGGTGTCCAGATCCCGAAGCTCTATGACGACGAGATCGGCGAGCTGGCGCAGACGATCAACGACATGTCCGTCAAGATCGGGCAGGCGGAGAAGACACAGTCCGAATTCATTTCCTCCGTCTCGCACGAGCTGCGCACGCCGCTGACGGCCATCTCCGGCTGGGGCGAGACGCTGCTGGCCTCCGGCGATCTCGAGCCGGAGACGAAGCGCGGCATGCTTATCATCCTGCGCGAAGCGCGGCGGCTGACCGGCATGGTCGAAGAGCTGCTGGAGTTCACGCGGATGCAGGACGGGCGCTTTACGCTGAATATCGAGACCGCAGACATTCTTGCGGAATTTGAAGATACAGTCTTTATGTACGGCAGCCGATTGAAGCAGGAGGGCATCACGCTCAACTACGATGGCTGCGACGAGGAGATCCCGGAGATCCCGTGCGACATCGCACGCATGCGGCAGGTGTTTTTGAACATTCTGGACAACGCGGCCAAGCACGGCGGCGACGGCAAGCGCATCGACGCGGCCATCTCGGCCGAGGATGGCGAGGTCGTCTTCCGCATCCGGGACTATGGCCCCGGCATCCCAGAGGAGGAGCTGCCGCACGTGAAGATGAAATTCTACAAAGGCAGCTCCAAGGCACGCGGCAGCGGCATCGGCCTTGCGGTCTGCGAAGAGATCGTGACGATGCACGGCGGCACGCTGACGCTGGAAAACGCGGAGGGCGGCGGTACGCTCGTAACGGTCAGGCTCCCGATGGGGGAAGAATCGAGGTAATCATGGCAGAACAGAAAGACGTTCTGCGCGAAGCGCAGAGCAGGGAAAAATTCAAGACGATGATCGGCGGACAGGCCCTGATCGAAGGGATCCTGATGCAGGGCCCGGAGAAGCGCGCCATCGTCGTGCGCAGCCCCGAGGGGCTGGTGGAAAAGGTGGAGCCGCTGAAAAAGAAGCGCGGCTGGATGACGTGGCCGCTGATCCGCGGCGTGGTCAACTTCGGCTCTTCGATGTACGGCGGCGTGAAGGCGCTGATGTACTCGGCAGATTTCTTCCCGGAGGAAGAGGACGCAGAGCCGAGCAAGTTTGAAAAGTGGTTTGAGGGAAAATTCGGCTCGGAAAAGCTGGAAAAGGCAGTCGTGACGCTCTCGATGGTGCTGGGCGTCGGATTTTCCGTGGTGCTGTTTTTCCTGCTGCCGACGCTGATCGGCGGCTTCTTCGACCGGTGGATCGGCAATGCCGTTGTGCGGAGCCTCATCGAGGGCGTGGTGCGCGTGATCATCTTCTTAGGATACATGATCGGCGTCTCGCAGATGAAGGACATGAAGCGCGTCTTTTCCTATCACGGCGCGGAGCATAAGACGATCCGCTGCTACGAGGCAAAGCTCCCGCTGACGGTGGAGAACGCGCGGCAGATGACGCGGCTGCATCCGCGCTGCGGCACGAGCTTTTTGTTCGTGGTCGTCATCCTGTCGATTCTGATTTCGGCAATTTTCAGCGCGATCTGGCCTGTGGACAACATGCTGGGCCGTCTGGGGCTGACGCTGCTGCGGCTGCCGCTGATCGTGGCGATCGCATACGAGTTCAACCGCCTCGTCGGGCGGCACGACAACAAGCTGACGCGCCTCCTCTCCAAGCCTGGCATGTGGCTCCAGCTCTTCACAACGCAGGAGCCGGACGATTCGATGCTCGAGGTCGGCATCCGGGCGCTGGAGCTCGTTCTCCCGGAGCACGAAGGGGAGGACCAATGGTAAAGCAGTACGGCCAGCTGCTGCGCGAGACGCGCGCAAGGCTTCGTCCGACGGAGGGCGAACTGGCGGCGCAGACGGCGCGGGAGCTGCTGGCCATGGCGAGCGGCAAATCGGTCGCTGCGCTGCTGGCCGACCAGGAGCTGTATGCGTCCGAGGCAATCGAGGCGCGGCTCGGCGACCTGACGGCGCGGTATCTCGCGGGCTGCCCGCTGGCGTACTTACTTGGGCAGTGGGATTTCCGCGGCCTGACGCTGACGGTGACGCCGGATGTGCTGATCCCACGCGATGATACGCTTGCGGTCGCAGAGCTGGCCATTGAGCATTTGCAGGGCCGGGAAGGGCCGCTCCGCGTGCTCGACCTTTGCACCGGCTCCGGCTGCATCGGGTTGGCCATTGCAGATGCGGTTCCAAACGCGCGCGTGACGCTCGGCGATGTGTCACCCGCGGCGCTGCGCGTGGCGAAGCAGAATATCAGCGATCTGGGCTTTTCCACGCGTGTGACGGCGTTTGAACTGGACGTTCTGAAACCGGCACCGGCCTTTTTGGGGCAGTTTGACGTGCTGGTGTCCAATCCGCCATACATCACGAAGATGGAAATGGCGGAGCTGGAGCCCTCGGTGCGCGATTTCGAGCCGCAGCTGGCGCTTGACGGCGGCGAGGACGGACTGGATTTCTACCGGGCCATCGTCCGGAACTACGGCGGCCTTGTAAAGCCGGGCGGCGCGCTCTGCTTTGAATTTGGTATGGGGCAGGAGGATGCTGTCTGTGCGATCCTGCGCGAGGGCGGCTTTGCGGAGCCGGAGCTGCGGAAGGATTACCGCGGCGTAGTGCGCGCAGTGGCTGCAAATAAATAAAACAAATGTTTGATTTTTGAAAATCAATGTGCTATACTAAGGCAAGACCACAGCCCTCGTCAAG
The DNA here is from genome assembly GCA_905214155.1 of uncultured bacterium. Taxonomy (GTDB): domain Bacteria; phylum Bacillota; class Clostridia; order Oscillospirales; family Oscillospiraceae; genus CAG-170. The sequence goes on from CAJMLC010000023.1 coordinate 15,792, forward strand.
AGCATTCGGCAAAAGATTTTCGCTCAAGACGAGGCTTGGAAAACGCAGGAATACTTTGTGTCTTTCAAGTTTTCCAAACCGATGGATTGGGTGAAAAGATTCGGCGAAGACCGCAGACGAGGTCTGTGGTGTTGCTGCAAAAACAGAAAGGTGCGCTGATTTATGGCTATGGAGAAGAGAAAACCCGGAGAAGCTGGCAGCAATAACGACAAGAAACAGGCCCTGGAAACGGCGATCAAGCAGATCGAGAAGAACTTTGGCAAGGGCTCGGTCATGCGCCTCGGCGACCGGCCGGAGATGACCGTCGAGGCCATCCCGACGGGTTCGCTCGCGCTGGACGCGGCGCTCGGCATCGGCGGCGTCCCGAAGGGGCGCATCATTGAGATCTACGGGCCGGAGTCATCCGGTAAGACGACGCTGGCGCTGCACATCGTGGCGCAGGCGCAGAAGCGCGGCGG
>CAJMLC010000024.1 GCA_905214155.1 uncultured bacterium
AGCGGACGCAGTCCGATGAAAGTGAAAAGAAGATCCCCGGCCCGGAGTTAGGGCTGGGGATCTTTATAGTAAAAAAAGCGTCCCCGTTTCCGATGGAAACGGGGACGCTATGTATTCCGTTATTCCTTGATCTCGCGGATCGAGATGAAGCGCAGCTCATTGAGCGGCTTGCCGAGCTTGTCGGCCACGATCGCCATGAGCATCGCCGCCGTCTTATCCGGCACGTCGTGCAGCTTGATCTCGCCGGCGCTGCCCGGCGCCGCAGCCTTCGCTGCCGCAGGGGCCGCCGCGGGCGCTTCCGCGGGCTTTGCCGCCTCGGCCTTCTTGTCGCGGTTCTGCATGATCCGGCCCGTAATCTTCGTCACGTACATCAGCAAAATCAGCCCAAAGAACACGACCGCCATGCCCAGTACCACGATCAGCGCGGCGGTACCGACGGGAACGTCGATCATCGCCTGATTCACCAAAAACATTTCGTATGCCTCCTCCCGGTTTCGCATTCTCTGCGAATTTCCAAGAATATCATACATCAATTTTTTGTTAATTTGTGTTAAGGTTTCCGCTGCGTCAGGCCTTCTCGCCGTAGTCGTCGTCGGCCATGCGGCGCTCCGCCGTGCGGAGCGTTTTGCGCAGGAAGACGGCGCTCATTGCAAGGGCGACGAGCTCCGCGATCGGGAACGCGAGCCACACCAGCTCCAGCCGCCCGGTCCGCGCGAGCAGCCACGCCGCCGGGAGCAGCACCACCAGCTGCCGCATTACCGAGCTGAGCAGCGAATAGAGCGGATCGCCGACGGCCTGATAGACCGACATGGCGACGACGTTGATGCCCGCGATCAGGAAGTGCGTGCCGATGATGCGCAGTGCCGTCGTGCCGATGGAGAGCATCGTCTCCGACGCGTCGAACAGCTCCAGCAGCACATCGGGGATCAGCTCAAAGGCCGCAAAGCCCAGGATCATGATGCCGATGGCCGTGAAAATGCTGAGCTTGACCGTTTTCTTCACGCGCTCCGGTTTGCGCGCGCCGTAGTTATAGGACAGAATCGGCACCATCGCGTTGTTCAGGCCGAAGACCGGCATGAAGATAAAGCTCTGCAGCTTGAAATACGCGCCGAAGACCGCCGTTGCCGTCGTGGTGAAGGCGATGAGGATCTTGTTCATGCCGAACGTCATGACCGAGCCGATCGAGCCCATGATGATCGACGGCACGCCCACGCGGTAGATCTCGCCCGCTGTTTCATTGTGCCAGCGGATGAGCTTCGCGCGGATGTGAATTTCGGGATTTTTCTTCAGATTGACGAACAGGCCGATGATGGCCGCGATGATCTGCCCGGCGACGGTCGCGATGGCGGCGCCCTTGACCTCGAGCCGCGGCAGGCCGAACCAGCCGAAGATGAGGATCGGGTCGAGCACGATGTTGATGACCGCGCCGATCAGCTGCGTCATCATCGAGAGCCTGGTCCGGCCCGTGGATTGCAGCAGCCGCTCAAAGCAGAACTGCGCAAAAATGCCGAACGAGAAGATCAGGCAGATCGACGCATAGTCCACGCCGTAGCCCACGATCTCCGCATCATGCGTCTGCGCGAGGAAGAACGGCCGCGACAAAAACGCGCCGATCAGCGCGAACAGCACGTATGTACACCCGAACAGGAACATGCCCGTATTCGCGGCCCGGTCGACCTGCTCCTGCTGTTTGGCCCCGAGCGAGCGCGAGAGCAGCGCGTTCATACCGACCGCCGTGCCGGAGCCGAAGGCGATCATCAGATTCTGCAGCGGGAACGCCAGCGACACGGCGTTGAGCGCGTTTTCACTGATGCGCGAGACGAACACGCTGTCCACCACGTTGTAGAGCGCCTGCACCAGCATCGAGATCATCATCGGGATCGCCATATCGGCCAGCAGCTTGCCGACCGGCATCGTCCCCATTTTGTTTTCCGGAATTCTCTCTCCCATATCCCTGTCCTGAACTTTCTGTCAAAAATATACACAATCCAGCCTAGTATACAGGCCCTTTATGGCCCTGTCAAGTCCCGTACATCCGATAACCGCTCGTTCCTAGGGTGTATCCGTGAAAAGTCACCTGCCCGCCATCATCAAGATAGCGTGCGGCGCGGCGGTTCTTTTCTTTCTCAAAGAAGAGAACGAAAAGAATGGGGGCGCAAAAAGCACAGATTGGCTTTCGCCAACCTGACAATCCCTCCGTCATTTGCTTCGCAAATGCCACCTCCCTTTACACAAGGGAGGCTATCTGCTGCGGCGGGGACAGGCGACCATTGGTCGCCCCTACGTTCACCACGGAAGTGCGATCAAATTCGTAGGGGCGGGCATTGCCCGCCCGACAATCCCTCAGGCGCTGCGCACCAGCTCCCTTTACACAAGGGAGCCTTCGGGCCGATGACGGCATCGGCCCGTTCGTATTTCAAGATACATCCGTCAGGCGGAAGGTCATGCGCACGGGGTTATGGTCAGAATTTTCAAAGCCAAGATCCACGACCTCGCTGTCCACAACCTCGATGTTCGGCGAGACCAAGAAGCCGTCCACGGTCAGCCGCAGCTGCCCCTCGGCATACGGCCCATCGGCATTTCTGCAAGAGGCCACAGGGTCTTCCGGGTCGACCGGCGCAATGAGCCGGATGTCCGTCGCCTCGATGAGATCGGTGCGGATCGGCTGCGCCCACGTATAATCGCCGGTGTCGACGCCGAAATACTGCGTGCTCCCGCCGGGGAGCAGATCCTTGTTGAAATCGCCGCCGCCCACGACGTAGTTGCCCGCCTCATATTCCGCCTGCATATCCGCCAGGAGCAGCTCGAGCTGTTCGTCGGCGATCGTTCCGTCGGAGGAATAGGCCGAGAGGTGCAGGTCGTAGAGCACCAATTCTCGTCCGTTTTCCACCGGTACGCGCGACACACTGTAGCAGCGGTCAAGGTCCAGCAGCTTCGTGAACCCCGTCTCCACCGGCAGGCTCCGCCGCACCGCGCTCTGCACGTCAAATTCCGTCAGCATCAAAAGTCCCGACCGGCTCGCGCCGTGCGGGTGGCGGAATGGATAGAGCAAAAACGGCGAATCATAATTCACGGCAAAGACCGACGAATGACCGGGGAGCGCCGCATAGAGCCATTCCCGCTCGTCGATATGGTAGGTGCGCGTGGAGTCAAAGTCGACTTCCTGCAGGAAATAGACATCCGCCGCCTGCTCCTGCACGCGCGCGGCGATCTCGTCGAGATTGGTTTTCAGACGTTCCTCGCTCCAGGCCCATGACTCTGTGCCGCCGTCCATGAAGAAGCCGTAATCGTCCTCATAGGCGCCGAAGCCGAGGTTCCATGTCAGCGCGCGATATTCCACGCCCGTCTCTGCCGTCCGCGCGGAGCCCTCCGCAGGCGTCAGCTGCTGGTTGTCTTCGATCCGGTGATAGTCGAGGAAGACGTATGCCACATAGCCGCCCGCGAGCACCAGCAGCACCAGCAGCACGATAATCAGAATTTTCCAGAACTTTTTCATAAGCAAAACCCCTCAAATTTCTTCTGCTTCTATCATACCCGATTCACGCCGGAATTGCAATCCGCCGCAAAACATGCTATGCTGTTGCACGGAGGGATCTTATGACAAAATATCAGGTATTTTTAATTATTGTATTTCTGTTTTTCTTCGGCTCCGGCGGCGGCTGGGTGCTGGAGCTGTTCTTCCGCCGCTTCTTCTCCGGCGCGAATCCGGAGCGCAAATGGCTGAACCCTGGCTTTCTCTTCGGCCCCTGCGTGCCGCTTTACGGCTTCGGCACGGTGGTGCTGTTCGTGCTCAGCGAGTTTGAGAGCCAGATCTTCGGCCAGTTTGGCGGCAGCTGGTGGTACTATCTTGTGATGTTCTTCGGCATGGCCCTCGCGATGACGGCGCTGGAATACATCGCGGGCCTGATGAGCCTGAAGGTCATGCACCTGCGCCTCTGGGACTATACGAACTGCTGGGGCAACATTCAGGGCCTGATCTGCCCGCTGTTTACGTTCTTCTGGGGCGTGCTCGCTGCGCTCTACTATTTCCTGCTCTATCCGCAGCTGCGGAAGCTCGTGGTCTGGTTCGTGGCGCATCCGCTGTTTTCATTTATCGTGGGCGTCTGCTTCGGCATTTTCCTGATCGACTTTGCCTTCTCGCTCCACCTTGGCACAGCCCTGCGCAAGCGCGCCGTGGAGTTTGACAAGAGCGTCGAGTCCATCGATCTGCAGGCCATTCAGCGCCGCCTGCAAAAGCGCGGCGGCTTCTTCCGCTTCACCTCGATCAAGCCCCTCACCGAGCGCATCGACGCCTTCGACGAATTCCTGCACCGCAAGCCCGGTAAAAACGCCACCGCTGCAAAATAAATCGAAAAGAGGAGCTGATCCGATGAAAAAGCTGCTTGCTCTCATCCTTGCTGCGACGCTGCTGCTCGGCTGCGCCGTCACCGCGCAGGCCGCAGATCCCCGCAAGGCAGAGGCCGCTGCGGTGCTCTATGACCTTGGCCTCTTCCAGGGCACGGGCACGAATGCCGACGGCACGCCCGATTTCAGCCTTGACCGCGCGGCAAAGCGCGCCGAGGGCGTGACGCTCCTTGTCCGCCTGCTCGGCATCGACGAGGAAACACTGAAAAACGCCTCCGACGCACCGTTCACCGACGTGCCGGGGTGGGCAAAGCCCTATGTCAACTTCGCCTACGAAAACGACCTGACGAAGGGCGTCAGCGCCGACAAGCTCGGCGCGAACGGCGCCGTCACCGCCGCGCAGTATCTGACGTTCGTCCTCCGTGCGATGGGCTACGTGTCCGGCGAGGATTTCGACTGGAGCGCCGCCTGGGCCCTGACCGACCGCCTCGGCATCACGCACGGCGAATACAACGCGAAGACAAACAAGTCCTTCCGGCGCGGCGACGCGGCGCTCGTCTCGGCCTGCGCGCTGAAGGCCGCGTGCAAAAACGGCAAAACGCTCTATGAAAACATCTTCGGCAAGCGTCTGCCGGACGACCTGCGCGCGCAGCTCTCCGCCCTCGCGGGCGAGACGGCCCGCCGCGACACGTCCAAGGCCGCGGACGGCTATGCTTCTTACCTCGACGAACTGGATCTCCCGGCTATTTTGGGCCAGCCGCAGTATTCGCAGAAGCAGATCCGCGCAATGCAGGACTACACGCTCGACCAGCTCAAGGACGCGATCTACACCGTCCCTGACATGATCCAATACCTTGTCGAGACAAACTACGGTGAAAACCCCATCTGGGAAAACGACATCCATTTCAGCGACGGCAGCTATACATGGGCCATCAACAAATCCGCCTCCGGGGCGCTGGCCTCCGACTGCCCGAGCTGCGGCGCGGTCTCGAATCTGACGCGCTATATCCTCGAAGGGGACTATGACGACAGCGGCTACATCCTCTGGGGCACGTATGACAAGGACAAAAACGAGACAAACGGCGGCCATGTCATCAATTTCTATCAGATCGGCAATCAGTATGTGACGTTCGACTATACGAGCGTCAGCGGCGGCAGCTTCCGCCCGAACGACACGAACTGCTGGGTCGTCGGCAGCACAAAGGCCATCGCCGAGCAAGCCCGCAAGCAGGAGACTGACGCCTACACCATCCATACCATTGTCCTCGACCGCGGCGCGTACCGGATGCAGCTCCCGCTTGGATGGCGGAACAAAAAGACGGACAAGAGCTGCTATTTCACCGCCGGAGCCTATCGCTACGACGCGGAGCTGCTCTATCAGGACGCCGACTGGCAGCAGTCCTGCCCGAGCTTTGAATATCATCCGTTCTTCGACGATTCCGTCTCCATGGACGAGAGCCGCTATCCCGACTGGGCCTTCGACGGCACGACCGACGAATACGGCACGCCGTCCGATGTTGCGGGACTCTGCATCTACTATCGCGGCTTCACGATCGAGCCGGGCTATCGCTTCGGCCCGATCGAAGAAGGGCAGACCATTCAGGTCTATCTGGACGGCGTCCGCCAGACGAATTTCACACTGCAGAACAGCAGCCCGGCCACCTGCCGCCTAAGCGTGCGGGACGACGGCACCATCGTCTGCGGCCGCGCCAGCGCGGATACGACCATCTACATCCGCTGCGGCACGTCGGAGGGCCGCTACATCCTCGGCGGGCCCTGACCCAGCTTCAGCGGACAAAGCCTCCCCTTAACAGGGGAGGTGGCATTTGCGAGCAAATGACGGAGAGGTTTTCGAAATCGTTACATTCAAACCTCTCAGTCGCGGCAAGCCGCGCCAGCTCCCCTTTCATAAGGGGAGCCTTTGGCCCGATGAGCGTGTCGTTCCCTCCAATGGTTCAAAATAAAAATAAGAATTATTTTTATTTTATACTGGACAAATTCGCCATCGTATGCTATATTGATAAAAAAATACTGAAATAAACTTCAGGAGGACTGTTCCATGTACTGCGTGAAAAAAATGACTGAGGATCTCTACTGGGTCGGCGGCAACGACCGGCGGCTGGCGCTGTTCGAAAACGTCTATCCCATCCCGCGCGGCGTGAGCTACAACGCCTACGTCGTCCTCGACGAGAAGACCGTCCTGCTCGACACGGTCGACCACTCCGTCTCGCCCATCTTCTTTGAAAATCTGGCGCACGTGCTGAACGGCCGCAAGCTGGACTACCTCATCGTCAACCACATGGAGCCGGATCACGCCGCCACGATCGAGGCCGTCGTGCTCCGCTATCCAGAGGTCACGCTCGTCTGCAACAAGAAGACCGCGCAGATGATGAAGAACTTCTTCTCCTTCGACGTCGACAGCCGCGTTCACCTCGTCGCCGAGATGGATACGCTCTGCACCGGCAAGCATACCTTCGCATTCGTCATGGCCCCGATGGTCCACTGGCCCGAGGTCATGGTGACCTACGATGTCACAACGAAGACGCTCTTTGCCGCCGATGCCTTCGGCACGTTCGGGGCCCTGGGCGGCAACCTCTATGCCGACGAGGTCAACTTCCAGACCGAGTGGCTCGACGATGCGCGGCGCTACTATACCAACATCGTCGGCAAATACGGCACACAGGTACAGGCTCTGCTGAAAAAGGCCGCGACGATCGAGATCGAGATGATCTGCCCGCTGCACGGCCCGGTCTGGCGCAAGGACATCGGCTGGTTCATCGACAAATACGTCCATTGGGCGACCTATACGCCCGAGGAGGACGCCGTTGTCATCGCATACGCCTCCGTCTACGGCAATACCGAGACCGCCGCGAACATCCTGGCCGGGAAGCTGGCCGACCTCGGCGTCCGCAACGTCAAGGTCTACGACGTCTCCGCGATGCACGCGAGCGAGATCGTCTCCGAATGCTTCCGCGCGAGCCACCTTGTCTTCCTCTCCACGACGTACAATGCCGGCATGTTTGTGAACATGGAAAATCTCGTCCACGACATCGTCAACCACAACCTCCAGAACCGCACCATCGCCCTCGTCGAAAATGGCTCCTGGGCGCCGACGGCGGGCGGGCTGATGCGTGCAGAGTTCTCGAAGCTGAAAAACTGCACCATCCTCGACGAGATGGTTACCATCAAGTCCAGCCTCAAGCCCGACCAGCTCACGCAGCTGGACGCGCTGGCCGAGGCCATCGTGGCCTCCATGCCGAAGCACGAGGCCCCTGTGCATACGCCGGACGCCCCGGTCGAGCAGAACGCGATGTTCTCCCTGTCCTACGGTCTGTTCGTCCTGACGGCCCGCGACGGCGCGAAGGACAACGGCTGCATTATCAACACAGTCACGCAGCTGACTGATACCCCCAAGCGCATCTCCATCGCCGTCAACAAGGCGAATTATACGCACGACATGATCAAAAAGACCGGCGTATTCAACGTCTCCGTTCTCTCGAACGACGCGCCGTTCGCAATGTTCCAGCACTATGGCTTCCAGTCCGGCCGCGACGTCGACAAGTTCGCCGGCGTGCAGGGCATGGCCCGCGCGACCAACGGCGTCTACTATCTGCCGTACTGCACCAATGCTTTCATCTCGGCCAGGGTCACGCAGACCATTGAGTTTGAGACGCACACGCTCTTCATTGCCGACGTCACCGAGGCGCGGCAGCTCTCCGAGGTGCCGTCCATGACCTACGCCTACTACTTCGCCAACGTCAAGCCGAAGCCCTCCAAGCTCAAGGAGCAGCACGGCTGGGTCTGCAAGATCTGCGGCTATGTCTACGAAGGTGAAGACCTGCCTGCCGACTTCATCTGCCCGCTCTGCAAGCACGGCGCAGAGGATTTTGAAAAAGTTTGATGATCCACGCAAAAATGCCCCCTCCTCCAAGAGAGGGCATTTTGCGGCTCTTGCAAATCCCAATTTTTTCTGATAAACTGGTCTTATCACAACGAAGGACTGATGTTATGGCAAAACGCATCACGCGCATCGTATTGACCGGCGGCCCCGCCGCAGGCAAAACGACGCTCACCAGCCGCATCCTGAAGGAATTCAAGCAGGACGACGGCTGGCGCGTCATCACCATCCCCGAAACAGCGACCGAGCTGATGGCCGGCTTCGGCATCCGTCCGTTCGGCGGCTGCGTCACGATGCTGGAGTTCCAATATCTCGTCATCGCCGACCAGCTCCACAAGGAGCAGCTCGCGCTGCGCGCGGCGGCGATGGTGCCGGAGGAGAACGTCCTCATCCTCTACGACCGCGCCGTCTTCGACGACAAGGCCTACGTCTCCGACGACGAGTTCCGCGCCGTCCTCGCCTCCTTCGGCAAAACAGAGGAGGAAATTCTCGCGGGCTACGACGCTGTGCTGCATCTCGTCTCCTGCGCCAAGGGTGCGGAGTTTGCCTACAACTTCGGCAACGCCGTGCGCTATGAGTCCGTCGAGGGCGCGCGGGAGATGGACGACAAGACCATCCGGGCCTGGAGCACACATCCCAATCTGCATATCATCGACAACTCCGTCGACTTTGAGGACAAGATGACGCGCGGCCTGCGCGCGGTCTACGAATGCCTCGGCGAGAAAGCGCCGGAGCAGCACTGGCACAAATACCTCATCGACCTGCCGGATCTCCGCGCGCTCGAGACACTCTACGCCGCTGCGGGCGTCGACATGATGCAGACCTATCTCCGCCCCACCAGCCCACAGATCGTCCGCCGCGTCCGGCAGCAGCGCAACGGCGCAGAATATCTCTACTTCTACACCGAAAAACACATCACACCCGAGCGCGAATGGGAGACCGAGCGCCCCATCACCGGCAAGGAATATGTCCAATACCTGATGGAGGGCGACCCGAGCCTCCGCGCCGTCCACAAGACGAAATACCGCTTCTACTATGCGGAGCAGCGCATGGAGATCGACGTCTATCCCTTCAGCGCGGAGCATGCCATCCTGCGCGCTGCGCTCGAGGATGGCCAGCCGCTGCAAACCCCGCCCGAGATCCGCGTCCTCCGCGAGGTCACCGGCGACCCCGCCTATAAAAACCGTGCCCTCGCCCGCACACAGGAGCTGTAAACAGGACGTTCATGTGCCCCTTGATCGCATCAAGGGGCGCATTCTTTAGATTTCTTAATACGCGCAGGTCTTGTCAAATTCTGCATCTTCTGCTATGATGGGTGGACGGAATCGAGGTGTTTTCCATGCGAATATGGAACCGGATCTTATCCATTCTATTGCTTTTTCTTGTGCTTTTCAGCTGTCTCGCCCCGATCTGCGGCGCAGAAAATCTGGATTGCGGTGCAAAGCTGCTCGCCATCACGTTTGACGACGGCCCCGGGCCCTACACGGCTGGTCTGCTCGACGAGCTGGCCGCGCGCGGCGTGAAAGCGACGTTCTTCATCTCGGGCTACCGCGCCGTGAACTATCCGGAGACGCTGAAGCGCATCGTGGACGAGGGCCACCAGCTCGCGAATCATACCTACAACCACGCGAACCTCAACACGCTCTCCGCTGCGAAGGTCTGCAAGGAGATCTCCTCCGTGCAGGAGCTGATCACCGCCGCGGGCGGCGACGACCCGGCCTACATCCGTCCGCCCTATGGCAATGCGAACCAGACCGTCCGCGCGAATGTCTCCGTGCCGCTCATCAACTGGGCGGTCGACCCGCTGGATTGGAAATATCGCGACGCGGACACCGTCTGCCGGAACATCGTCAGCGGGGCCTACGACGGCGCGATCATCCTCGCCCATGACATCCATAAGACGAGCGTCCCCGGCGCGCTGGCCGCGATCGACCAGTTGCTGGACGACGGCTATGAGTTTGTCACCGTAAAAGATCTTTTTAAGCGCCGCGGCGTCACGCCCGAGGCCGGGAAGGTCTATTACGACGCGAAAAACCGCGGCATCAATCTCAGCGCCGAACAGATCAGCCCCGAATACTATGACGAGGACCAGCTCACCGAGCACTGGGGCTATGACGCGCTCCGCCTCTGCATGGAGCGCGGCTGGCTGACGACGGACGCAGACGGCCGCTGGCTGCCGAACCACTATGTGACGCGCGGCGCGCTGGCCGCCGCCTTTGGCCGCTTCTGCGGCATTACGGACGCCTATCGCGCGGGAGAAGGCACCGGCTATGCCGACGTCTCGCCGGATGACCCCGATGCGCCCTTCATCCGCTGGGCGGCGGACGCCGGGCTGATGATCGGAAAGGGCAGACAGTTTGCGCCGGACGCAACGCTCACGCGCGAACAGCTGGCCACCGTGCTCTCCCGCTATCTGACGCTCCAGGGTGCGGCCGATGCGCCCGCGCTTGCTCTCCCCGAGACCTATTCCGACGCGGACGCGATCTCCGGCTGGGCGGCGGACGGCGTCGCCCGCTGTACGGCGCTCGGCCTGCTGCAGGGCTCCGGCGGGGCCTTCCATCCCAAGGGCACGCTCACGCGGGCCCAGCTCGCCGCCATCCTCCAGCGCCTCTCCGCGCAATAACGCACAGCCCTGTCCGCCTGTTTTCTTTTTGAACCCATTCTTTTCTTTCTCCTTCAGAAAGAAAAGAACGGTTTCAATCTTCCAAGAAAAGAACAAGGGCCGGTGCGAACCGTTGTCCTGAATTTGGCTCAGAAGATCTTGGCCTTTATCTGTCCGTCGCGTCAAACCCTACCACCCGTAAGGTCTCTGCGCTCTGCGCATCGCGGTGCGAAAAAGGGCGGACAGAGCCGTCCGCCCCTACAAGAGGTGCGGTGCAAGCCGGGGGGAGAGCGGGCCGATGCGGGCATCGGCCCCTACAGGGTGCAGCAGAAGGTCGAGGCCCACCCCGCAAATAGAAAAACCGCCCCGGCGGGATACGCCGGGGCGGAGCTTTTTATCGATGGGTACCGAGGAAGAAGATCGAGATGACGCCGGGGCCGGTATGCGCGCCGATGACCGGGCCGACATAGTTGATGATGACGGTCTTCGCGCCGGTCTTCTCGCGGATGAGGCTTGCGGTGTACTCCGCGTCGTCGATGCAGTCGCCGTGGCAGATAAAGACGGTCTGTTCCGCCGGATCCGTGGCCGTTTCGACCATCTGCTGCACCAGCGCCTGGAGCGACGCCTTGCGCCCCCGCGCCTTACTGACGGGGATCAGATGGCCCTCATCGTCCATGTGCATGACCGGCTTGATCTGCAGCATCGTGCCGAATAGTGCCGCCGTCGCCGACACGCGCCCGCCGCGCTTGAGATGCATCAGGTCGTTGACCGTGAACCAGTGGCAGAGGTGCGGCCGCGTCTGCATCAAATAATCGTATGTTTCCTCGATCGTCGCGCCGGACTGCTGCTTCTTCGCAGCGAGATAGACGTAGAGCCCCTCGCCGAGCGACGCGCCGAGGCTGTCGATCGTCAGGATCTTGCGGTCGGGATACTTCTCGCGCAGCTCGTCCGCCGCAATGCAGCCGGACTGATACGTCGTGCTCAGGCCGGACGAGAAGCCGACATAGAGCACATCCAGCCCCGCGGCCAGCACCGGCTCCATCTCGGAGCAGAATTCCTCCGGGTTGACGGCGCTCGTCGTGCCCTGCGACCCGGCGCGCAGCTTGTCAAAGAAGTCCTTGAACGCGATCTCGCGCCCGTCGAGATAGTTGTTGTAGGTCTTTCCATCTATCGTCACGTGCAGCGGCAGCACCCGCAGATCCAGCTTGTCGGCCAGACTCTGCGGCAGGTCGCAGGAAGAATCGGTGATGATCTGAAACAGTTTCGTCATGGGGTTGCCTCCTGAATAAAGTTATCGTCAATTACTGCCCCCCTATTATATGGTGCATCTGTGAACAAATCCAGAACAAGCTGCGGATTTGAACTCTACGCCTCAAAACTGCGTTTCTACTCTCAGTAGAATCCAGTGAATTTGGCCAGAAAGCCGGAAATTCTGAAATCTTTTTTCACGGATTTACGAACCCCCGGTTTTGTGTTATAATGCAGGGCAGCAATTTTGATACAATGGAGAGACTGCCATGGAACAGGATCAACAGAAACAGACGTTGGAAGAATTTTCCCGCCCGGAGGCGATCGGCGTGACGCGCGCGATGCACCAGAGCAAGGTGCGCGGCCGCAAGCGCGAACGGAACAAGCACGGCTTTCTCGCCGCGCTGCTCGTGCTGGCGATGGTCGCGCTCGTGGCCGGGGCGGCATTTTTGCTGAAGCACTATGTGGTCAACGAACTGCTGCCGCGCGAGCAGACCGTGCAGCCGCAGGAACTCACGCCGGAGCCTCCGGCGCAGCCATCCAACCCAGAACCCGCAGAGCCGGAGACGCCCGATCTGCCCGCCGAGGAACCGGCAGACGAACCGGTTGCGGAAACGCCGGAGGAACCCGTGGAGGTTGTGCCCGCAGACGATCCTGCCGAACCGGAAGAAGACACCCCGGATACGCCTGCGACCGCATCGCTTTCCACCGAAACGGACGCCACACAGACGCTCGACCTCGAGCTTTACAGCGAACACGCCATCCTCATCGACCTCGAGACGAACACGGTCATCGCCGAAAAGGACCCGGACGCGAAGATCTATCCGGCCTCGATGACAAAAGTGATGACGGCCCTCGTCGCCTGCGAGCAGATCACCGACTGGGACGCGACATTCACCATGACGCAGGCGATCATCGACCCGCTCTTCCTCTCGGATGCGACGATGGCGGGCTTCGTCAACGGCGAGGAGGTCAGCATGACCGACCTGGTCTACGGCGCCCTGCTGCCCTCCGGCGCGGAGGCCACCGAGGCTCTCGCGCAGACCATCGCGGGCAGCACCGAAGGCTTTGTCGCCCTGATGAACGAGAAGGCCGCAGAGCTTGGCCTAACGAACACGCATTTTGTCAACGACAGCGGCCTGCACGATGAGGACCATTACACCACCGTGCGCGAGATGGCCGTCATTCTCGAGGCCGCGATGGCCAACGAACGCTGCCGCGCGGCGCTCTCCGCCGTGTCCTATACCTCTGCGCCCACCACGCAGAACCCCGAGGGCGTCGCGATGATCAACAAATTCCTCTACCGCATCGGGCAGTATGAGCTCGGCGACGCGGCCGTCGAGGGCGCGAAGACCGGCTTCACCTCCCAGGCCATGAACTGCTGCGCCAGCTTCGGCACCGCAGCGAACGGCAGACCCGTCGTCTGCGTCACGGCCCACGCCTGGACCGGCGATTTCTGCGTTGAGGATCACATCGCGCTCTATACCACATACTGCGGCGACTGACGGCTCCTCCAGAAACACAAACGCGCCATTGCGGCCAGATCCGGCCCGCAATGGCGCGTCCGCGTGTCAAAAAAGCCTTTTTGCCCCGCTGACGTCCAACTTGAAAAAGTTCAGAAAGCTGCTTGATCAAACGCGAAGGGGGCTCTTCGCCCCCTTCACGCTACCCCAGCGTCTCTGTCGCGAAACTGCATTTCATGGTTTTTTGACAGTCTCACGCTTTTTGTCCTCAAACCAGCTTTGTTCTCAAAGCAGGTCCATGCTCAGCTGCATTTCCGGCTGCGGATAGAGCGTCTCCGGCAGCCCGATCAGCCGCGCGCCCTGCTGTCCGAGCGCCGCTGCCGCCTCGCTGCCGTCGTCCAGCAGATAGAGCGGCCTTGCGATGCTCCGCAGATGGTCGGCGCAGCCGCGCCAGGTCCCGCCGGTGTGCAGCCGCGGCTGCGCGGCATACGTCCGCTCGCCCAGCGCGTGGATCAGCCGGTTGCGCGCCAGCGCGCGCTGCGCGGAAAACGGCGCGTCATACGCGCCCTCCGCCAGATAGAGCACCCGCGCATCCGCACGGCAGTCCGTCAGTCTTCCCGCCGGAAACACGATCACCCGTCCCCCGCCGCCGAGACACGCATCTTCCCCTTCGGTATCCACGCCCTCCGCGCCGCCGGAACAGAGCACGAAGCCCTCCTTCGCGGCCAGGGCCCCAATGCGCCGGGCAAAGTCCCGTGTGCGCTCATCCGGCTGACGCGAGCCAACGATGCTGACGCACGGCAGCCCCAGCAGCGCCCGCTCGCCCCGCGCAAAGAGCACCATCGGCGCACGGTCGCCCAACTGCTCGCGCAGTACGGACGGATAACCGGAACTGATGCGTGTGAGGGGGAAGATGCCGTGCCGTTCCGCTGCGGCAAGATATGCATGCAGCGCCCGTTCACGCGCGAGCAGCCGCTCGATGTGCTCCGCCTCTTCCCGTCCGTATCCGATGCGGACAAGATCCCGCGCGGTCAGGTCGCGCTGCGGATCGGCCCCGCCGGAGCCGAGCGTCCGTGCCCGCTCTGCCAGCGCACGGAACTGCGCTGCGCTCAGCGGGCGGCAGTCCGCATCGCCGAGGGTGCTGCACAGCAGCAGCATCCCCTCCTCCGCCGCTCTCAACGGCGGAACCGGCGGCGCGACGTCTGCGTCTGCGGCTTTTTCCGCTCGGCCTCGACCAGCGTGCCGTCCTCCAGAAACCGTACCGGCTGCACCTGATAGTGCGAATATTTCGCGATCTCATCCAGCTTCGCCTGCTCCGGCAGCGTGCCGATGATCGAGATGGCAACGCCCTTGCGCTTCGCGCGGCCCGTGCGGCCGATGCGGTGGATGTAATATTCGTTTTCTTCCGGGATGTCATAGTTCAGCACACAGTCGACATCGTCGACGTCGATGCCGCGCGAGGCGACGTCCGTCGCGATCAGGATCGGCAGCTTTCCGTCCTTGAACGTGCGCATCGTCTTCTCACGCTTTTGCTGCGGGATGTCGCCGTGGATACAGTCGGCATCGATGCCCGCGCGGCGGAAATCGTCGCTCAGCCGCTGGCACATCACCTTCGTGTTGCAGAAGATGATCGTCCGCTCGAAGCCCATCGTCCGGAGCAGCTTCATCGCCGTGTCGATCTTCTCCAGCGGTGGGCAGGTGATGGAGTACTGTGTGATGTCCGGCCGGTTTTCCGCGTCGGGCTGCACCGTGATCTCCACCTCGTCGCGCTGATACATCCACGAGACCGTCATGACCTCCTGTGAGATCGTTGCGGAGAAAAGGCCGAGGTTGCGCCGGTTTTTGATCTTTTCAATGATGTGCGTCACATCGTCGAAGAAGCCCATGTCGAGCATCCGGTCGGCCTCGTCGAGGACGACGGTCTGCACGCGGTCGAGCCGGAGCGTCTTGCGCTTATAATGGTCCATCAGCCGCCCCGGCGTCGCCACGACGATCTGCGGATGCTTCTCCAGCTGCTTGATCTGCCCTTCGATCTTCGCGCCGCCATAGACCACAGCCACGCGGATCTTTTTGGAGAACGTCAGCAGGCCGCGCAGCTCATCGGCGATCTGGATGGCCAGCTCGCGCGTCGGCGCGAGGATCAGGCCCTGCAGGTCTTCGCTGTCCGCGTCGATATGCTCGATCATCGGGATGCCGAAGGCAAACGTCTTGCCCGTGCCGGTCGGGGCCTTGGCGATGACGTCCTTCCATTCCATGAACGGCGGGATGGCCTCTGCCTGGATCCTGGTCGGGTAACCATAGCCCTTCTGCTCCAGTGCCTGTAAAATTTCCGCGGACAAGCCGAGGTCCGCAAATGTCAGATTCTGTTCCATATTTCATCGTTCCTTTTCCGAAAAATCGCAATTTTTTTAATCATATCACACTTTTCCGTTTTTTCAAAGAGGCAAACAAAAAATTTCCTTGTTTTTCCGCCGCCCCATATTGAAAAAGACGCCCCGGAATGGGGCGTCTGAGGCTGTCGAAAAACTATGATACACCGTTCTGCGAATGAGCCGCAGGGGAAGAGTGAAGGGGACAAAGAGTCCCCTTCGCGTTCAATCAAGCAGTTTTCT
>CAJMLC010000025.1 GCA_905214155.1 uncultured bacterium
ATGCCGGTGGCATATCAGAACCGCGCCCCGGAACGCCCGCAGGCGTTTGTCACGGCGCAAACCGTGACTTGCCCCGCATCATACCGCGGGGTATGCCGGGCGCGCGTTCCTTACGCGCCCGGCTGAGAGGTTTGAACATAACGACATGGACAACCTCTCCGTCATTTGCTCGCGATGCTCGCAAATGCCACCGTCTCGCTGCGGCTCGGTCACGGCGCGGGTCTGACAGCCCACCGGGCTGTCATTCAACACCGCGCCGCCGCTTCGCTACCTTACACAGGGGAGGCTTTGCCGCTGCGGCGGGGACGGGGCGGACAGAGTCGCCCGCCCCTACGGAGACTATTTTAGACGTTGGCTGCTGGGACGAAAATGGGACTTGACAGGATCAATCTGATGTGCTATGATGGGCGACGGTTATAGAACTCTAACTGTTGCTTTCGACAATGGTTAGAGTACTTAAACTGAAAATGCAAATGAAAAAGGAGACCATCGCTTTGAAGAACACGAAACGCCTGATCGCCCTGCTGCTGGGCCTGTGCCTGCTGCTGGGTCTGACCGCCTGCACATCGTCTGCGCCTGCGGACAACGAGACGCCCGCCGCGGCCTCTGACGCTGAGACCACTGCGCCGGAGACCACGGAAGAGACCGAACAGCCCGCCGAACCCGAGCAGCCTGCCGAGCCGGAAGCCGGGGAAGAGACGGAAGCGCCCGCCGATTTCGGCATCCTGACCGACATTGCCGGAGAAAACGGCACGACCTACGCGAACCTGTTCACCGTCATCCTCGACAGCCAGTATGACGACCTCTGGCTGAGCAAGGCCGCGGCCATCGTCGGCGAGGACGCCGCGCAGGAGAACGTCGACTATCTCAAGGGCTTCATCAGCGCCGGCATCTACGGCGAAGAGGCCGTCGAGGCCTACAAGGATGCAGGCTATTTCCTGTTTGACTGCTGGTATCTCGCGGACGTGGACACCTTCACATTCGACGGCGACACGGTCACCACGAAGCTGACCGACGGCAGCGAGCAGACCCATACCTACGAATATCTCGGCAGCTATCAGCTCGGCGAGGGCGAGATGATGACCTACGGCGGTGAGACGTTTGATGCCTCCTTCCCGGTCGACGTCTACAAGACCGCCGACGACGCGGGCGAGTTTACCTACTTCCTGTTCCGCGACGACACGATGCAGACCACGTGGCACATCGAGTTCCGCTACGGCAGCGACCTCGACCAGCTGCTGAAGTACATGGAAGGCCCGTATGCCTATTGGCTCTCCGCCGGTATCGATGCGGACGCCAGCCCCGAGGAGATCGACAGCGTGATCGACCTCTTCGTCAGCGAAAACCTCGGCGGCGAAGAGTAAAGTTTACCCTTCCCCATGCCCCGGCTGGACAGCTGTCCCGCCGGGGCATTTCTTGTGCGAATTGGACAAGCTGAACAAAAACAGACATGGATTTTTTACAGATCGTTCATGATTTTCGGCCTTGCTTCTGCTAATATTCCAATATCAAACTATTTGAGATTGGAGAGATTCCCGTGACGGAGCTGACAAGGACCGCTTCGGAGATGTTTGTAAACACGGCGCGCTTTCTCGACGCGTATCATGCGGTGATGCAGCCGCTGTGTACGGAGGCAAAGCTGCCGCCCGCGGCGCTGGATATCATCCTGTATCTGGCGAACAATCCGAGCTATAACACGGCGAAGGATATATGCCGCCACAAGGGGCTGAAGCCGAGCATCGTGTCGTTCCATGTGGACCGGCTGGTGACGGACGGGTATCTTGAGCGGCGCGAGGTGCCGGGCGACCGGCGGAAGACCGCACTGGTCTGCACGGCAAAGGCCGCGCCGCTGATCGCGCGCGGACGGGAGCTGCAGCATGCGTTCGCGGTGGAGCTGGGCCGGGGGCTGGATCAGGAGGACTTGGAACATTTCCGGCGGTGTGTGGCGGTATTTGACCGCAATATCGACCGTCTGCGCGGCAGTATGCCGCGCGCGGCCAGATTGGAGGAAGCAGAATGATCAAGCTATTCAAACAGATGCGCCGAAAAGAGGCACTGATGGCGCTGCTCTGCGCGGTGCTGGTGGTGGGGCAGGTGTGGTTCGAGCTGCGGCTGCCGGATTATATGACGCAGCTGACGACGCTCATCAAAACGCCCGGCAGCACGAGCGGCGACATCTGGAATGTGGGCGTGCAGATGCTGCTCGTCACGCTGGGCAGCGCCGTGCTGTCGATCGGGTGCGGCTTTCTGGCGGCGAAATGCGCCTCGGGCTTCAGCTTTACCGTGCGCGAAAAGCTGTTCCACCACGTGATGGCCTGCGGCAGCGAGGAGATGCAGGGCTTTTCCGTGCCGAGCCTCATCACGCGCACGACGAACGACATCACGCAGATCCAGATGATCGTGGCGATGGGATTGCAGATGATGATCAAAGCGCCGATCATGGCCATTTGGGCCGTGATCAAGATCCTCGGCAAGAGCTGGGAGCTGTCTGCGGTGACGGCGGCGTTCGTTGTCGTCCTGTGCGGGACGGTGCTGGCCATCATGGCGAGCTGCCTGCCGCGGTTCCGGCTGGTGCAGAAGACGACCGACCAGATCAACCGCGTCGCCCGTGAAAATCTGACGGGCATCAACGTCGTCCACGCGTTTAACGCGGAGGACTATCAGAATCAGAAATTTGATGGCCCGAGCAAAAAGATGCTGGGCCTGCAGCTAAAGAACCAGCGGCTGTTCTCGCTGCTGCTGCCGGTGATGACGCTCGGGATGAACGGGCTGGCGCTCGCCATCTACTGGGTGGGCGCGGCGCTGGTCGAGGCGATCTCCATAGGCGATATGGCGGCGCGGCTGACGATGTTCACAAACGTCATCGTCTTCAGCACCTATGCCACCTATGTCGTCATGTCGTTCATGATGCTCGTCATGATCTTCATGCTCTATCCGCAGGCGCAGGTCTCGGCGGAGCGCATCAATGAGGTGCTCGAGACGGTGCCGCACATCACCGAGGGCACGCAGGACGCGGCCCCGGAGCAGGGGACGCTCGAATTCCGCGACGTCTCCTTCCGCTACCCGAACGCGAAGGAGGACGAGCTGGAGCACATCAGCTTCAAGGTCGGGCGTGGGCAGACGCTCGCCGTCATCGGCGCGACCGGCTCCGGCAAGACGACGCTCGTTGGTCTGATCCCGCGCTTTTACGATGCGACGGACGGCGAAGTCCTAATCGACGGCGTGAACGTGAAGGATTATACGTTCGACGCGCTCTATGACCGGCTCGGTTACGTGACGCAGAAGGCTGTCCTCTTCGCCGGGTCGGTGGAGGAAAACATCTTCTTCGGTGAGAGCACCGCAGCAAAAGACGACGCGGCGCTACAGGATGCGCTGTCGCTCTCGCAGGCAGCGGAATTCGTTGGGAAATATCCCGAGGGCGCGGAGCACCCGATCGCGCAGCTGGGCCGGAACGTCTCCGGCGGGCAGAAGCAGCGCCTTTCCATCGCCCGCGCGCTGGCGCGGAAGCCGGAAATTCTGGTGTTTGACGATTCGTTCTCCGCGCTCGATTACCGCACGGATGCCGCGCTCCGCGAGGGGCTGGCAAAGGAGCTGCCGGATACGACGAAGGTCATCGTCGCCCAGCGCATCAGCACCATCCGCCACGCGGATCAGATCCTGGTGCTCGACCGCGGCGCGGCCGTGGGCCTTGGGACGCACGACGAGCTGATGCGCAGTTGCGATGTCTATCGTGAGATCGCGCTCTCGCAGCTCAGCGCGGCGGAGCTTGCAGAAGGAGGGAAGACCGAATGAGACCGAATATGCAGCCTGCACAGGACGCGAACATGGGCAAGGCCCTCTCGCGCCTGAGCCAATACATGCACAAGACGCTGGGCGTGATGATCTTCGCGCTCGTGCTCGCGGCGCTGAGCGCCGTGATGACGATCATCGGGCCGGACAAGGTCGGGCAGATCGCAACGCTGATGTCTGACGGTCTTGTGACCGGGATCGACCTTGGCGCGGTCGCGAAGGTGGGCATTTTCCTCGCCGTGATCTACGGCCTGAGCGCCCTGTTCGGATTTTTACAGCACTATATCATGGCGACCGTCACGCTCGACATGTCCTATCGGATGCGGGCGGAGCTGTCGGCCAAGATCAACCGCGTCCCGCAGAAATATTTCAATTTCCATGCACAGGGCGACATTTTAAGCCGCATCACGAACGATGTCTCGACCTTGCAGCAGGGCCTGACCAACGCGCTGCCGACGATCATCAGCGCGGCGACGCAGTTTGTCGGCTGCCTGATCATGATGTTCGTGACAGAATGGAGGCTGGCGCTCGCGGCGCTCGGCATCACGCTGATCGGCCTCGTGCTCGTCGTGCTCATCATGTCGCGCTCGCAGAAATACTTCACCGCCCGGCAGGAGAGCCTCGGCGCGCTGAACGGCTACGTGGAGGAGATGTATTCCGGGCACGAGGTCGTGCGCATCTCGCGCGCGGGCAAGAATGTGACCGAACATTTTGACAAGCTGAACGCCGCCGTCTACGACGCGAACTGGAAATCACAGTTCCTCTCCGGCGTCATGCAGCCGCTGATGAACGTCATCGGCAACCTCGCATACGTCGCCGTCTGCGTGATCGGCTCGGTGCTGGCGATGAATGGCACGATCGAGTTCGGCGTCATTATTTCCTTCATCCTCTATGTCCGCCTGTTCACCTCGCCGCTGACGCAGATCGCGCAGGGCATGACCAACATGCAGACGGCCTCCGCCTCGGCGCACCGCATCTTCGACTTCCTCGAGAGCGAAGAACTCTCCGACGAGAGCGGCAAGACCGAGCAGATCGAGCAGGTGCGCGGTGCGGTCGAATTTGACCATGTCCGCTTCAGCTACCCCGACTCGCCCGATAAGATCATCATCAAGGACTTCTCCGCAAAGGTGCAGCCGGGCCAGAAGGTTGCCATCGTCGGCCCGACCGGCGCGGGCAAGACCACGATGGTCAATCTGCTCATGCGCTTCTTCGAGGTGAACAGCGGCAGCATCCGCATCGACGGCGTCCCGACCAGCGAGCTGCGGCGCGAGGATGTCCACAAGCTGTTCGGCATGGTCCTTCAGGATACATGGCTCTTCGAGGGCACGGTCCGTGAAAACCTCGTCTATAACATGGATGGCATCACCGAGGAACAGCTGGAGAAGGTCTGCCGCGCCTGCGGGCTCGACAAGTTCATCCATGCGCTGCCGAATGGCTTTGACACCATTCTCTCCGAGGCGACGAGCATCTCCGCCGGGCAGAAGCAGCTGCTGACGATCGCGCGCGCGATGCTCCAGAACGCGCCGATGCTGATCCTGGACGAGGCGACCAGCTCCGTCGATACCCGTACCGAGCTTTTGATCCAGCGCGCGATGGACCGCCTGACCGAGGGCCGCACGAGCTTCGTCATCGCGCACCGTCTCTCGACGATCAAAAATGCCGACCTGATCCTCGTCATGCAGGGCGGCGACGTCATCGAGAGCGGCACGCACGAGCAGCTGATGAACAAGGGCGGCTTCTACGCCGACCTCTATAACAGCCAGTTCGACCAGGCGTCCTGAAAGGATTCCAGACGCCAGTCCTTCATCGTCTGCAGAGCAGGTTGAAACGCGTGGCCCTCTCACTGCTTGAGCAGCTCACAAATCTGTAATAAGATACAGCAAGGCCGCTGGACATCTGTCCGGCGGCCTGTTTTTGTGCGATATGGGCGCTCAGCCCCAGAGGGCGGTGAGCATGGGGATGATCTGCTTTTTGCGCGAGACCACGCCGGGCAAAAACGCCGTGTGTTCGCGGAATTTGACGCCGAAGGCCTGCGTCATCGTGTCGTCGTCGCCGACGTAGAGCAGCTGCGTGCCCTCGAGCAGGACGTCCGTCAGCATCAGGATCATCAGCTTGTATCCGCGCTCGCGGCTGGTCTGCTCCATCAGCGCGAGGAACTCGTCCTTGCGCTGCATCATCCGCTGCGAATCGACGCAGGTGATCTGGCTCACGCCGAGATCGTGCCCCGCAATGTGGAAATCCTTGAAATCGGAGAACAGCAGCGACTCTGCGCTCTTGGCCTCGCCGATCGACGCGGAGAAGATCTCACGGCCCAGCGCGTCGAGCGAGATGTTCGCGATGCGGGCCATGCGCTCGGCCATGCGGTGGTCGCGCGGCGTGGCCGTCGGGGATTTGAACATGACCGTGTCGGCCACGATGGCCGCCGCCATCAGCCCCGCGAGCTTCTGCGACGGCATCAGCCCGCGCTCCTGATACATCGAGGCGATGATCGTCGCCGTCGAGCCGACCGGCTCGTTCCGGAAATAAATCGGTCCGCCGGTCTGGATGTCGGCGAGGCGGTGGTGGTCGATGATGGCGAGAATGTCCGCCTGCTCGAGGCCGGGCACCGACTGCGCCGCCTCGTTGTGGTCGACGAGCACGACGCGCTTGCGCCGCGGCTTGATGAGGTGGAACCGCGAGAGCGTCCCGGCGACCTTGTCGTTTTCGTCGAGGATCGGGTAGCTCCGGTGGCGGCTCTTCAGCACGACCTCCTTCACGTCGTCGACGAAATCACTCAGGTGGAACGCCTCAAGATCGTCCGTGCGGCAGATCCGCGAAATTTCGATCGCGTGATAGACCATCCGCGCCGTGCGGAACGCATCGAACGGCGTCGCGATGATGCAGGTCTTTGTCGGCAGCTCGCGCAGCTCCTCCGGCAGCCCCGCCTGACACACGATCAGGCAGTTGACGTTCTGCTCGATGGCCCGCCGCGCCACGTCCGGCTGCTCGCCGACGATGACGATCGACTCGGGCCCCGGGAACAGCAGATTCGGGTTCGACTGCGGCAGCGCGATCGTTACCTCGCCGCTGATGCGGTCGACGGAATAACCCGCCTCGTTGATGATCTTCCCGTCGAGCACGCTCAGCAGGTTGAACACTGGGATGTCCTGCACGCAGGGCGTGCTGATGGTCTGCATGTCGTAGGCCGCGATCTCCGCCGGGGAGAGCATGCCATAGAGCGTCCCGTCGTCGTGGACGACCGGGATGGCCGGGATGGACCGGTCGGACTGCAGCGCGTCCCACGCGCGGCCCAGCGTCACGGCGCAGCCCAGCGCGGGCGGCGTGTCGTAATCGAGGTCGCGCACCTGCGTGCGCATGGTCTGGATGCGCATCGGCGGCTCAAAGCCGAACCGGTCGAGGACCAGCTGCGTCTCGTCCGAGATGTGGCCGAGGCGCGCGGGGACATAGTCGCGCTCGCCGATGGCGTTCTGCAGCGCGGCATAGGCCATCGCGGAAACGATGGAGTCGGTATCCGGGTTGCGGTGGCCGGTGACGTAGATGGGATCCATAACAGCCTCCTTACTGCGCGATCGGGAAGACCACGCCCTTGGTCCGCAGAATGAAGCGGACGGGATAATAGCCGCTGAGGTAGTATTTGTTGAACCATTCGAATGTCGCTTCCGGCAGATGCACGAGCTCCGGCGCCTCCGTGCGGAAGATCTCAAACGTCGCCTGATCGCCGGAGATCAGCGCCGCAGCCACCTCGACCCGCTGCTCGCGGACCAGCCGGTCCAGACAGCCGTCCATGATGCGGACGCACGCCTGCTCGTCCGTGGAGCCGAGCAGCTCGCGGTTGCCGAGCCATGCGAGGAAATCGTCCATCGAGAGCACCGTCCGCGCCGCCGCGCGGGAGAGGATGCGGAATTCGCCGTCCGACTTGCGCAGTAGCACGTCGATCAGATAGTTGACCAGCTCATCCTCCAGGCAGATGCTGTCGAGGAAGACCTCGAAGATGTCGCGCGTCTCGGTTTTCACCGGCTCCGCCGGTTCGGCGGGTTCATCCGGCTCCGGCGCGCGCTCGGCGGCGAGCTGCGCGATGGCGGCGTTCAGGTCGTTCGGGTCAAAGGCGTCATAGTCAGCCTGCGGGATGGACTCGCCGGTCTGCGCGGCGCAGCGGCGGACAAACTCCGGGATGCCGACGGTCTGGATCTGGGTTTGCAGCTCGACGGCCTTTTTCAGATCGTCCGTCTCATGCAGCGCGAAGCCCTCCGGCAGCGGCCGCTTCCCCTCGCAGATCTCGGAAACGAATTGCAGATAGTATGGAATTAAGGACATCTTGTGCCTCCTTGGGCATTTTCTTTTAGTGTATCATTCGGGGCACAGAATGTCAAAGAGAACCCATTGTAATTTCAAAAGTCCAGTCTGCCCCGTAGGGGCGGCCATTGGTCGCCCACTCAACGCTGGGGCATGAAAAACCGCCCGCTGAACGAGAGCGTTCAGCGGGCGTCCGGGTCCTGGTATGGCGAACCTTTCTGCTGGGAAACCCTGCCGGACAGGGGACGCAGGATCGTGCGCGGAGTCCGGAATATCAGAATTCGAGGGGAGCACACAGCACAGACGGCGGTTCGGCGAATGGAAAATGAATCTATCAGGCGTTCAGGCCCTTCACGGTCATGGCGACCATGGCAGCAAGATAAAGCGCGGTGCAGGCAGCAAGCGTAGTGACCATCATAGCAGATCTCCTTTGCAGTGCATCCTTCATCGGGATGCGGCTTGTTTTTCTTTGTGCCTTTAGTATAGCGCATCCTGCGAAAAAATCAACCACTATTGCACAAAAAGCGAAACTGTATATTGTTAGTTTTGCACAAAATCATGAAATGCAGGATTGCAATCCTGCATTTCATCCTGCAAAAATGAATTGCAGGGCAACGGCGGAAATCCTGCAAAACTGCCGCTGAGAGCCGCAGAAGAGCAGAATTTTTGCAGAGCTTCCGCCGCTGCGCTGCAAAGGCCTGCAGCGGTCCCAGCAGGCCTCCTGCATTTTTGCACCGCGGCCATGCAAAAACACGCCGTCCGGACGCAAAATACGCGCCGGACGGCAGGAATTGCAGGAAAAAATTTGTGAAAACAGGACGGAATTATGATGTTATACGACAGTATCGTATTCACCCGCGCCGCCGTCTGCAAAGTAGCGGTGCAGGTCGAAGGGCGAAAACACGCCGCGGTCGGTAACGATGCCGGAGATGAGGTGCGGCGGCGTCATGTCGAACGCCGGATAGTAGCCCTTCACGCCCTCGGCCGCAGTGCGGACGCCCATGGCCTGCAGGGTAAATTCCGGGTCGCGCATCTCGATGTGGACGGTGTCCTTCGTCGGGTGGCCGATGTCGGGCGCGCCGGTGACGAACGTCGGGATGCCGAAGTGGTTCGCGCAGATGGCGATCTGCAGCGTGCCGACCTTGTTGACCACGTAGCCGTCGAGGCAGATGGCGTCCGCCGCGCAGGTAAACAGATCAACGCCCTCGCGCTCCATGACGAACGCGGGCATGTTGTCGGTGATGACGGTCACGTTGAAGCCCATGTCGCGGCAGACCGTCGCGGTCAGGCGCGCCCCCTGGAAATAGGGCCGCGTCTCCGGGCAGAAGAGGCGGATGTCCTTGCCCGCGCACTTCACCTCCTTCAGCATCATGCCGACGATCGTCTCGCCGAAGCACTGGGTCATGACGGTCCCGTGCGCCGGGAAGAGGCCCACGAGGTATTTTGCGACCTGATTGATCTTGCCGTAGCGGCGGTTATTCGTGCGGATCACGTGCTCGCGGATCGCAAGATCGACGTCCGCCCGCCCCTCGGCCAGCGCGGCCTCCGCCGCCTTCAGGCAGCCGCCGCAGATGAGGGCCATGCGCGAGCGGGTCGTCGGCCGCGCGCCTGCGATCGTCTCCGCAGCCTGCCGCAGATACGCCAGCTGCGCTTCCCGCGTCCGTCCACGGCACTCCCAGGCCGCCAGCGCCATCCCCATCCCCGCCGCCGTATACGGTCCGGCGGACTGCGTCACCATGTCCCGGATGGCCTGCATGACGGCGACATGGTCGCGGCAGGTGACGTATTCGACGCTTGTGGGGTAGACGCGGCGGTCGAGGATGCGGACGGCCCCGTCCTCGTACCACGCGACGTGTTCGTATTGCAGCATGTACGCCAATCCGGCGTCGGCTCTTGCTTCCATGGTCACAGCTCCTTGAGAATCGATTTGAGATAGGCGCTGAATTTCGCGCCGATGGCCGCACCGGTCTCGTTGATCTCCGCGCCGGAGAGCGCCGCGCCGGTCACGCCGGCGGCCATATTTGTGATGACGCTGAGTCCGAGAATGGGCAGGCCGCAGTGCGCGGCGGTGAGCGCCTCGGTCACGGTCGACATGCCGACGGCGTCGCCGCCGAGGAGGCGGATGGCACGGATCTCGGCGGGGGTCTCAAACTGCGGGCCGGGCATGAAGAAATAGATGCCCTCGTGGACGCGGAGCCCGCTGCCTTCCGCGCAGCGGAGCGCAAGCGCGCGCAGCTCCGGCGTGTACATCCGCGTCGTGTCGAAAAAGCGCTCGCCAAATTCGTCCACGTTCTGCCCGCGCAGCGGGCTTGGGCCGTTCAGCTTGATGTGGTCGCAGATGACCATGACGTCGCCGGGGCGATAGGAGAGATTCACGCCGCCTGCCGCGTTCGTCAAAATCGCCGCGCGCACGCCCAGAAGCTTCAGAAGCCGCACCGGCTGCGTCAGCTGCTCGAAGTCGTAGCCCTCGTAGCTGTGGAAGCGGCCCGAGAGGCAGACGAGCTTTTTCCCGGCCAGCTCGCCGAAGATGAGCCTGCCCGCGTGATCGGCCACGGTGCAGCGCGGAAAATTCGGGATGTCGGCATAAGCGATCTCCGTCCGGTTCTGCACTTCCGCCGCGAACGGCCCGAGCGACGAGCCGAGGATCACCGCGAGCTCCGGCTGGAACGGCATCCGCGCGCGGACATACTCTGCACTTTTTAGATAAAATTCGTAGCGTTCGTTCATCGCGGCACCTCAGATGTTTTTGATGTGGCGGACGTCGACCTCGTCCGGGTCATAGTGCTCGAGATACTCCATCAGCGCCGCCGGTTCGTCGAACAGGCGGTAGATCTGCAGGCATACGGGCTTGGCGAAGCGCGCAGCCACCGTGTGCTCCAACATGACCTGCATCGCATCGTAATAGCCCAGCGTGTTCAGCACGGCGAGGGGCGGATTGTGCCGCCCAAGCTGCTTGAGCGTCAGCACCTCGAAAAATTCCTCGTAGGTCCCGATGCCGCCGGGGGCCATGACGAAGGCGTCGGCCCGCTGCATCATGAGGGTCTTGCGCTCGGCCATCGTCTTGGTGTCGATGAATTCGCTGCAGCCGTCAAAGAGTACGCCGGGCGCACGTTTGAAAAACATCGGCGCGATCCCGACAAGGGCCCCGCCGCCGTCGACCACGCCGCGCGCCGCCGCGCCCATCACGCCCTGCGCCCCGCCGCCATAGACCATCGTGTGGCCGCCCGCGGCAATGCGCCGGCCAAGGTCGTATGCCGCGTCCAGATAACGCGCGTCCAGCTCCGTGCTCGACGCGCCGTAAAGACAAATGTTCATGCTCGTTCCTCCAGTTCCCTGATCTGCTTGCCGATCTCGCAGACATCGCGGTAGGCGCAGCCTGCGTCATAGTCGCAGTCGGCCTCCCAAGCGCCGCCGTCCTTCTCGCAGAATACCATTCTTGCTGCGTCCTGTGCGCGGCAATAGCCGCTGATCAGCTGTTCCATCGTAAAGGTCTCCCCGTTTTTTTCAATCGCGATAGTTTCGTTTCGCTTTATGTTTCGATTTATAATAGTATAGCAAACCGAACGGCGGAAATCCAGTACAGAAACGCGCAGTTTCTGAACGCATGCTCAACGCAGCCGACGCAATTTTTCAGACGGCACAACCCGCAATATTTTCTTCCCGTTTGCAGTTTCTGTGCATTTCATGCGTTTTACTGATATTTTTCCGCGTTATTCCTGTTTATTGATAGAAATATGTCATTATAGGCATATTATACAATATTTTGATATGGATTGCTTTTTTCTTAACATGTGTGTTATAATACAGGCAATTTGGAAAAAAGCCGTTTGGAGGTGCGAGGCCCGGATGCACAGGCTTGGAAAATGGATGCGCGCGCTGGCGCTGGTGGGGCAGCTTGGCTTCTGCATCATCACGCCGCCGCTGGTGCTGGTGTATCTGGCGAATCTGCTCGTGACGAAGCACGGCTGGGGCGCGTGGATCACAATCGTGGCCATCCTGTTCGGGCTGCTCTGCGCGGCGTCGAGCGCGTGGAACCTGATCCGGAGCATCCACAAAAAAGAGCCGAAGCCGCCGGAAAAGCCCGGCGTCCACTTCCGTGATCATATTTGAGAGCCACAAAGGGAATGAGCAAGGAGGTCTTGCGTTGAAGATACAAAAAGCCGTCTTGACGGAGACGAAGCACATCGCGATCGGCGTGCTGATCGGCGACGCGATGATGTGCGGCGTGTTCGCGGCGCTGAAAAAATTCGATTACACCGTGCCGCTCGGCGCGCTGCTCGGCACGGTGTTTGCCGTCGGGGGCTTCTTCCTGCTGGGAATGAGCATCCAGGCGGCGCTCGGCAAGGGAGAGGGCGCGCAGAAGTTCATGCGCGCGACATACACGGGGCGGATGCCGCTCTACGGGCTGTGTCTGGTGCTGGGGGCGATCATCCCCTGCTTCAACGCGGTCGCGACAGCCGTGCCGCTGCTGCTGCCGCAGCTCGTGATCTATGCGATGCGCGCGCTGGGCCTGTACAAACCGGAAAAAGCCGCTCCCGCACCGGGAGAAGAGACAAAAAAGGAGCGTGATGAAGCATGAATGTGGACATCCACGGTGCGCCAATTTATTTTGAGATCCCGATCCTCGGCGGCATCAAGATCACCGCGTCGCTCGTGGTGACGTGGGGCGTGATGCTGGTGCTGACGCTGGTGTGCATCTTCCTGACGCACGGGATGAAGGTCAACAACATCTCCAAGCGCCAGGCCATCGCGGAAAAGATCGTCCTGACGGTGGAAAACTTCGTCCGCAGCAACATGGGCGAGGCGTGGATGGAATGGACACCGTTCATCTCCGCGATCTTCGCGCTGTCCATTTTCTCGAGTCTCGCGTCGCTGATTGGCCTCTGGTCGCCGACGGCGGACGTGTCCACAACGCTGGCATGGGCGCTGGTCGTATTCGTGATCATGACATACTTCAAGCTGAAAACCAACGGCCTCGGCGGCTATCTCAAGGGCTTCTGCGACCCCATCTTCCTGATGGCCCCGTTCAACGTGCTGGGCGAGGTGTTCACGCCGATCTCCATGGCGTTCCGTCACTTCGGCAACATCGTCTCCGGCTCGGTCATCACGGCGCTGGTCTACGCGGCGCTCATTGTGGCGAACCGGGCGCTGTTCGGCATCATTCCGGGCATCATCGGCAAATGGCTCGGCGCGATCCCGTTCCTGACGGTTGGCGTTCCGGCGGTCATCTCGCTGTATTTCGACTGGTTCGGCAGCTTTATGCAGGCGTTTATCTTCTGCATGCTGACGATGATGTACATTTCCACGGCCACAGACTGAGGCCGGCGAAACACATGACCACCGCGGCGGACGCCGCGTGAAATGAAACTTGTGAATACTATTAGGAGGATCATATCATGTTAGAAAGAGCAATCGTACTCATGGGCTGCGCGATCGGCGCAGGTCTGGCCCTGATCGCGGGCATCGGCCCTGGTATCGGCGAAGGCTACACCGCCGGCAAGGCCGTCGAGGCCATTTCCCGCCAGCCTGAGATGAAGAGCGAACTGACCAGCACGATGCTGCTTGGCATCGCGTGCGCCGAGACGACCGGTATCTACGGCTTCGTTACGGGCCTGCTGCTGATCTTCGTTGCGCCCGGCCTGTTCCTGGGCATGCTGTAAGCGCCCCCGCGTCCGATATTTTAGAAAGGGGGGACAGCTTTGTCCTATCAATCTCTGGTCGACTTCAATGGTTGGACATTGATCGCACAGATCCTGAACCTGTTCATCCAGATCTACCTGTTCAAGCGGTTCCTGTTCAAGCCTGTGAAAAAGATCTTCGAGCAGCGGCAGCAGGAGGTCGATTCCCTCTACGCCGACGCCGAAAAGGCCAAGCTGGACGCCGAGACGGCCAAAGAGTCGTATGAAACGCATCTCCAGACCGCGAGCGCTGAGGCCAGCGAGATCACCTCGCGTGCCATCGCCTCGGCCAAGCTGACCGGTGAGCAGATCGTCTCCACCGCGAAGGCGGAGGCCGACGCGATGCGCGAGAAGGCCAGCCGCGAAATTGAGCTCGAGCGCCGCAAGACCATGGACGAGCTGAAGGGTGAGATCTCCGGCCTGGCCGTGGAGATCGCCTCGAAGGTCGCGGAAAAGGAGATCGGCGAAAAAGAGCATGAGGCCCTGATCGGCAAGTTCATCGACGAATTGGGTGAAGGATCATGACGAGTAAAACTTCGATCACCTACGGCGGCGCGCTCTACGACCTCGCGAAGGACGAAAGCTTGAGCGCGCAGATCCTTGCGGATCTCGGCGCGTTCGCCGCCGTGCTCCGGGAAAATCCGGACTATCGCAAGCTCCTGACCGAGCCATCCATCCCGAAGGCCGAGCGCGAGGCGCTGCTCGACGTGGCGTGGAAGGATGTGCTCCACCCATATACGCTGAATTTCGTCAAGCTGCTCTGTGCCAACGGCACGGTCTCGCAGCTGCCGGACTGTGAGGCGGTCTACCGCGCGCGCTACAACGAGGACAACAACATCCTCGCCGTCACCGCCGTGTCCGCCGCGCCGATGCGCGAGGAGCTGCAGGAAAAGCTCCGGCAGAAGCTCGAGGCCAGGACCGGCAAGCACGTGGAGCTGACTGTTTCGGTCGACCCGGCGCTCATCGGCGGCGTGAAGCTGACGATGGACGGCGTGCAGTATGACGGCACCGTCCGGCACCATCTGGACGAGCTCCAGCGCATCCTGCAAACAAATAGTAACTGAAAGCTGGTGAAGCTATGGAATTAAGACCGGAAGAGATTTCCCGCATCATCCGTTCGCAAATCAAACATTACGAAACAAAGATCAACCAGTCTGAGACCGGCACCGTCACGCTCATCGGCGACGGCATTGCCCGGGCTGCGGGCCTCGAGGGCTGCATGGCCGGCGAGCTGCTCGAATTCCCGGGCGGCGTGTACGGCATGGCGCAGAATCTGGAGGAAAGCTCCGTTTCCATCGTCATGCTTGGCTCCGAGGAGGGCATCCGCGAGGGCGACACCGTCAAGCGCACGGGCCGCGTCGTGTCCGTGCCCGTGGGCGAAGCGCTCATCGGCCGCGTCGTCGACGCGCTGGGCCAGCCGATCGACGGCAAGGGCCCGATCGACGCTGTCCGCTTCGACCCGATCGAAGCCCCTGCGCCCGGCATTCTCGAGCGCAAGAGCGTCAGCGTCCCGCTGCAGACCGGCATCAAGGCCATTGACTCGATGATCCCCATCGGCCGCGGCCAGCGTGAGCTGATCATCGGCGACCGCCAGACCGGCAAGACCGCCATCGCCACCGACACCATCCTCAACCAGAAGGGCAAGGACGTCATCTGCATCTACGTCGCCATCGGCCAGCGCCGGTCGACCGTTGCGCAGCTGGTCGGCATGCTCGAGGCGGGCGGCGCGATGGACTATACCATCGTCGTGTCCGCGACGGCGTCGGAGCTGGCGCCGCTGCAGTACATCGCGCCGTATTCCGGCTGCACGATGGGTGAATATTTCATGCACCAGGGCAAGGATGTGCTCGTCATCTACGACGACCTCAGCAAGCATGCCACCGCGTACCGCGCCCTGTCGCTGCTGATCCGCAGACCGCCCGGACGCGAAGCCTATCCCGGCGACGTGTTCTATCTGCACTCCCGCCTGCTCGAGCGTGCGGCGAGACTTTCGCCCGAATGCGGCGGCGGTTCGCTGACCGCGCTGCCCATCATCGAGACGCAGGCCGGCGACGTGTCCGCCTATATCCCGACGAACGTCATCTCCATCACCGATGGGCAGATCTTCCTCGAGACGGA
>CAJMLC010000026.1 GCA_905214155.1 uncultured bacterium
TTCCCTCCGAAGCTTTCAGCCAGACAGTTTTTTTTACATCCTGAAGGGAGAGACTTCTTTTGGAAGTCTCTCCCCCTCTGTTTGTCAGGCCCTTTTTCCGACGGCACCATCGTCAGCAGCCTGACACTCCTACATAAATTTGAACTGTCGAGAAATACAGCATTTTTCAGTGAAGTTGTCCGCTGTAGCTTCCCCCGGCCCGACGGGAGCAGACTTTTCGGCAGGCCTGCTTTTGCGTTCCGAATTTCCGCTATGCCGCGGTCAGCTCCGTCATATCGAAAAGCCGGCTTTTTCCGTCCCGAAAGCGCGCGTAGGCGGTCAGCGCATAGTAGGCCTGCTCGGTCGCCATGCCGTTGACCTCGACCAGCTCCGCCGAATGGTAAAAGCCGTCGTCCAATACAAAATCGCACAGCGCGTCAAGCACGCTCCTGCCGTTTTTGAGGAAGCGTGCATCCTTCTGCGGATCGATGCCCAGCGCCGTCAGCGCGACGATGACCTGCGCGCACGATTCGCTGTTTTCGCTGCCCCAGCTTGCAAAGCAGCCGTTTTCCAGCTGCATTTCGCTCAGGCATTGCAGTGCGCCCTCGATCGCCTCGGCGACCTCCCCGCGCTCGCGGTAGGGCGCGAGCGCCGTCAGCGCCATGGCGGTCATATCCGCATCGGAAGCGTCGCCGGAAAAGCACCAGCCGCCGTCCGCCTTACGCTCGCGCAGAAGTAGGCGGATCAGCGCCTCGCGCGTCGTCTGCTCCTCGCCCGGCTGCGCATCGGGAATTTCGTAGCCGCCGCAGTCCAGCGCGATGAGCGCCCAGATCGGGCCGTTGAGGCCCTGATAGGAGACGAATGTCATGTCCGTCAGACCCTCCAGAAGATTCACGCCGCCGATGTCCGTCACATCGCCGCCCGCGGCGGTCACACCGAGGATGATGCGCGAATTTTCCGTGGATTTGGCGTGGTCGAGGCGCACCGTTCCGATTGAGCGGACGTAATCTTCGACAGTTTGCAGGTATGCCTGCGCGGTCTCCTGCTTCAGAAGCCCCGAACGGCTCAGGCCGATGACCGCCCACTCGCCGCCGATGGAACCAACGCCGTAGTCCTCCTGCGCCGCAAGGGCCTGTCCGGTGCGGCGATAGGCCGCCTGCCACGGCTCCTCCGCGCCGCAGGCGCAGAGGAGAAGCAGCAGTACAAGAAGCGCGGCAAAAATTCGTTTTTTCATGCGTCCTCCTAGCGTCGTTTGACGAGGGCACACATGGTTTTTCCTGGCCAAAACGACATTTGGTTTCGTTATCCTCGTTGATGGGCTATAAAAAGCGGATGTATTTCAGGCGGATCCTGCGCAGAAGGTTGGATCTTTTCCACGTTCTGCCCCAGATCTCATCCTTCAGGGAGAGCAGCTCCTGCCGCTGCTGCTCCTGCATGGCATGGCCGCTGAAGCTGGCCTCCTGCCAGATCGCGGTGGCGCTGCGGTAGCGCGCGCGGAGATCCTCATCCACAAAGGCGGCATAGTCCTCCGGCGGGCAGTTCATCGCCCTCAGCCCCTGCGCGCGCAGGACGTCCATGGTGTAATCATAGATCGCGCGGATGGCCGCGGGCAGGTCGTCCGAGAGGAAGCCCGCCTTGCGTCTGGCCGTCTTTTTCCGCTCCCAGACAAGCCAGAGAACGAACAGAACAAGCAGCGCCGCGGCGGTCAGGATCGCCAGCGCCAGCAAAATCTGGAGCCGGTGGCGGAGCCAAAAGTCCAGCAGTGTGGGATCCTCGGTATCGTCGCTCTGCGGCTGATCCTCGGTGTTATCGACCGCGCGGTCATGCGGCTGCTGGCCGATCAGGCCGGAAATGTCCTGATAGCGTTCCGCCTGCTCCATCGCGGAGAAGTACGGCGGCGTCACCTCAAACGGCAGCCAGCCCACGCCGTCCTGATAGTATTCCACCCATGCGTGTGCCGCCGCGCCGGTGAGCGAAAGCGTCTGCCCGGCGGAAAGCACCTGCGCGTCCTGCTTGGTGACCAAAAATCCCTCGACATAGCGCGCGGGGATGCCGTAATAGCGGAACATCAGCGCCGCAGCCGTGGCATAGTGGATGTCATAGCCCTTCTGCGTGCCGTCGAGGAAGTTCAGGACGAAGTCGATCCCGTCGCCGACGGGCGCGAGGTTCGTTTCCTCGTAGTCTATGTAGCTCGTGAGGTAAAAAAGAATATTCTGCTTTGCATTCTGATAGTCAAAATGCGTCTCGCCCTCCTCCACCGAATAATCGCCCAGCTTTTCCGCGAGATAGCTGCGGATGTCCGAGGGAATCGCGGTGTAATTCTGATAGGCAAAGGCATTGTAGGCCGCCTCATCGCGCAGGAACTGCGTGTCCTCCGGAAGCTGCGCAAGCGAAGCGTTGATCTTCTGGTACTGTGTGATCAGCCCCGTCCCGGCAGAGAGCGTATAGCTGCGTTGCCCGTAGAAGCCCTGCGCCGCAAGCGTGCAGTCGCCCACGGCGGACGCATCCAGCCCGGCGCTGTCCGGCAGCAGCTCATAGGGGGCATAGAGATAACGCGAGGAGAGGCCAACATTTTCAACGGTGAGGCTGTTCTTCGTTTCCAGAAGCTCCGGCAGCACCGAATCCGTCGCCGCAGCGATCTGCGCCTGCGCATAGAAGCCGTCCTGATGCAGCCAGTAGAAGCTGTCCGAAGCGGGATAGAGCGTCTCGGCATCCAGCGCGGTCCAGCGGTTGTTTTCATAGATCTCGCCCGTGAAGCCGCGCAGATAATAGGACGCAGGCGTCTGCATGGTGATGTTCAAAACGGTCTCCTGCGTGGTGCGGCGCGGGCCGACATTCCGCAGGTCACCCTCCGGCAGACCCGCGGCGGCGTTGCTTCCGTAGCGAAGCGTCTGCACCTGCTGCCGCGTCCACTGCACGGCGCGATCCAGAAGCGCGGGCTTTGCGCTCTGCCAGCCGTTCAGCGCCAGCGCAAACGCAAGCACCAGCGCGGCGGCGCGGAGCCATGCGCCCATGCCGTCGCTTCCGCCAAAGAGCAGAAGGTAACCGAGCAGCTCCGCCAGCGCGGCGGCGAGCAGCCAGCCCGCCGTCAGGCGCGGCGCAAAAAGCAGGCACAGCGCGGCAAGCAGCGCCGTCAGGCACCAGAAGCCGCCCGCGCTGCGGCGGCGCGTCAGGCTCGCGCTCCACACGCCGAGCAGCGCGCCGAGCATACACAGAAGCAGCGCCGCGCCGCGTTCCTCCGCGACGGCGAACAGCTCCGGATTCCCGGCGTGCAGGTGCTTCCATGCGTCAAGCACGCCGTTTGCCAGCGCGGCGACCCCGCTCACAGCCGCCCGCCAGAAAACTGCCGCCGTGACCGCGCAGGCGCCCAGCCACAGAGCCGGCGCCAGCCAGACACGCCTGCGCCAGAAGGCCATAGTAACAGCCGCCGCTGCCGCGATCAGCACGGGAAGCAGGCAGCTCTCCTCCGGCAGGAAGGCCGCCGCCGTCAGCCAGACGAGTGCCGCGGCAAGCAGCGCCGCGGCAAGGCAGGCGCGCAGGCGGGAAAGCAAATCATTACAGTGCAAGGAACACGCCTCCCTCCCGATCGAGCCGTCCGGCGCGCAGCACGGTCACCGCGCCGCCGTCCGCTGCCTGCACATCCTGCTGCTCCTGCCGCAGCGTGAGCAGGACGACATGGGCATAGTTCAAGGGGCCACGCGTTGTAAGCCAGCGCTGCACCGTGGTCGTTTCGTCCGGAACGATCTGCGCAGCCAGCAGCTCGGCCAGCGCCTGCGTCAGCGTGTCGTCGCTCTCAGCCTGCGCCGTGGCAATGCAGTCCTCTTCGCGGTCAAACCATGCGATCTGATGCGCAAAGCCCGCAGAGCACAGCGCGGCAGAAACCGACGCGGTCAGCTCGCCCAGCGCCTCGCAGTCCTCCGGGGCGCAGGGCACGGACACGCTGTTGTCCATGAGCAGTAAAATGGAATGATTGACCGGCAGACCGAGCTGGCGCACGATCACCTCGCCGGTCTTTTCCGTCAGCTTCCAGTGGATGCTGCGCACGCGGTCGCCGGGGACGTACTCGCGCAGGGCGAAGGTCTCGCTGGGGTCGTCGCCCGGATGGTGCATAGAGTATTCGTCACTGTCCAGCTCCACGCTGGAGCGGTCGGAGAAGGATAGCTGTACCGGGTACAATTCCGGCAGCACAAGGCTGTAGGCGCGTGCGTCACAGGAAATTTTTCTTCCGTACAGGCCAAACAGATCATAGACCCGCAGGTCGCGCAGGGAAAATTCGAGCTTGCCGCAGCGCTGCACGGAGAACGCCGCTGCGGCGCTGCGCTTCTGCTTCCCCGCGACCGAAAAGCGCAGACGGCGCTCGCCCTGCTCGCCCGTCAGGAGGTTGCGGCAGCCGACGCGCAGGCAGACCGCCGCGCAGGTCAGAACGGAGCCGTTCTCCACGGTGAGCAAGGCTTCCGCCGTTTCTCCCTTCTGCGCGGAGAGCTGGGCGCACAGCGACACACGCAGGTATCTGTCGGCCAGCGCGGTCAGCGCGATCTCAAGCGCCGCAGCGCCGAGGCTTCCGGCCAGAATACAGCCCGGCATCGCGCTTTTGCTCAGCGCCCAGACGAGAAGCCACCCAAGAAGCCACAGCCCATAGGCGATCCGATGTCCGACCATGGCTCAGATGTGATCCGGGCGGCGCACCTGCTCCAGAAGCCCGGTGAGCACGTCGGCCGCGGTCGTGTCGGAGATCTTTGCCTTGGGCGCGAGGAACAGACGGTGCGCGCAGACGTCGATGAACACGCTCTGCACGTCCTCCGGGAGAACATAGTCCCGACCGTGCATGAAGGCGCGGCTCTTTGCCATGCGGCACACAGCCAGCGCGCCGCGCGGGCTGACGCCCAGCAGCACCAGAGGATGCGCGCGCGTGGCCTCGGTCAGGCGCGTCACATATTCCAGCAGGGGGTCTGCCATATGGACGGACTGCGCCTGCCGCTGCATCTCCAGCAGCGCCTCGGCCGAGGAGACCTCCCGCACCTGCGTCAGCGGGTCGTCCTGCTGACGGTCGCGGAGGATATTGACTTGACTTTCAAAATCGGGATAGCCCATTTCCAGCCGCACCATGAAGCGGTCGAGCTGAGCCTGCGGCAGGAGCTGCGTGCCCGCCGAGCCGACGGGGTTCTGCGTGGCGATGACGGCGAAGGGCACGGGCAGAGGATGCGTCACGCCGTCCACCGTGACCTGCCGCTCCTCCATGACCTCCAGAAGCGCTGCCTGCGTCTTGCTGGAGGTACGGTTGATCTCGTCGGCCAGCAGAAGATTCGTCATGACCGCGCCGGGCTGATAGACGAAGGTCCCGCTTTCCTTGCGGTAAATGGAGAAGCCGACAATATCCGAGGGCAGCACGTCGGGCGTGAACTGGATGCGGCCGTAACGCAGGCCGAGCGCGCGGTGGAAGGCCAGCGCAGCCGTCGTTTTGCCGGTGCCGGGGACGTCGTCCAGCAGCACATGACCGCGGGAGATCAGCGTCATGAGAATCTTTTCCATCACGTCGTCCTTGCCGACGATGACTTTATGTACTTCTGCGAGGATCTGATTTACGTTGCTGTTCATGCGTTTCTCCTTTACCATTCTTTATAGTAGTTTCTGTTGCTGTTGCCGTAGTTGCCGCCGGTCGCGGGAGAGAAGCCGCCGATGT
Organism: uncultured bacterium; assembly: GCA_905214155.1. Lineage (GTDB taxonomy): Bacteria > Bacillota > Clostridia > Oscillospirales > Oscillospiraceae > CAG-170. The sequence goes on from CAJMLC010000026.1 coordinate 5,660, forward strand.
CCTTGCCGAGGGCAAGCGTGAAGCGCACGCGGATCACCGCGCCGTCCTGCGGCTTGCAGGCATTCATGCCGTAGCCGGGATAGCGGCCGTTGCAGGAGTACATCCAGCCCGACCAGCGGTAATAGTCGAATTCGCCCAGAGAGTCCATGGAGGCCGGCCTCGGGTCGTCGCCCGCGCCGAAGGCGTCCATGCCGTCTTCAATGATGATCTGCTTCAGCTCCGGGTCGATAGAATAGCTGTTGTTGATGCCGGGCTTGCCGATAGAGGCCAGATAATAGCTGCTGGCGGAGCAGGTGTAGCCGTTCTCCTCCAGAAGATCGCGGACGATCGTCAGCACGTCCGTGCCGCCCGGCACCGTGACCTGCGTCGGCGGGATCAGATAGCCCAGCCCGACGGTCGTGGCCTCGACGCTGACGGTGATGGTCACGTCTCCCTTTTCATAGTAGACCGTCCAGCTGCGCGTGACGCTGTAGCCGTCCTCGTCCGTTGCGGTCACGGTGATGGTGTTCGCGCCCTCTATGCTCAGGTAGGTGTTGTAGCCGAAGCTCGCGCCGGTCTGGCTGCAAGGCGATTCGATCCGTGTGCCGTTGATATAGACCTCGTAATTGTTCAGGTAAAGCTGCTCGTTGTTCCAGCTTCGGGCGTCGATGACCGTGATGATGTCCGGGCTTTTCAGAACCAGTCCGTCCTCCAGACCGATCACCGTATCGCCGACCTCGATGGTCGCGGCAATGCTGGGATATTTGTCCGGCGGGGTCGTACCGGGATTGCGGTGGAAGCGGACCGTCCATTTATAGCTCTGCCGCTCGCCATCGGCGTCCAGATAGCGCAGCAGCAGATATTTCGGCCTGCGCGTATCGACCTGCACGGTGTACCAGCCGTCGGCGCTGGGCTGGAGAAGGTTGTCGTCATAGCGCACCTGCGTGATCTGCTCCTTGCCCGTTTCCTGATTCAGATAGAAGCGGAAGCGGAATTCCTTGGAGTCCAGATACAGCGGCAGCTCCTCGCTGATGTGCTGCGGTTGCTTGGTGTCGTTGTCGATGACGGTGTCCGAGAAGCTCGTGGTGATCTTGAAGCCGTCCTCGCGGTAGTCGATGCGATAGGTTTCCGAGGCGCTGCCGACGCGGTCGCTGGCGCTGACCTTGATCACATTCGTGCCGAATTGCAGCGTGACGTCGAAGGTGTCGGAAGAGGACGTGACGGTCTTGCCGTTCAGCCGCACCGCCGCGCGCAGCGGCAATCCGTCGCGCAGACCGTAGGCCACGAAGCGCAGCCTGCTCTCGGCCGTGCTGTGCAGCTCGCTCAGAGGCGTGCTGTCCTGCGCGCGGTAGGCGACGATCACGGTTTCGCCCGCGGGGCTGTAGCTGACGGTGTAGGCGCGGGAAGCGATGATGTTGTCCGTGCCGTCAAAGTAGGCCACGCGCACGACGATGGTGTTCGTGCCCTCGGCCAGCCGGATCATCACGCTGGTGGACGCGGCGCGGAAGGAGAGCTCCTCCCCGTTGATGATCACCGTCAGCCCGCGCACCTGCAAAAGCGGCTTTAAGTGCCGGATGGTGAAGGTATAGTCGCTGTAATCGACAGTATCGCCGTCAATGATGCTGGTTTCAAAATAGCGGTCGGGGTCGCCCACCTCGGAGCTGCCCGGCTCCTCGGACGGCTCACGCGACGGCGTCTGGCCGCCGGAGCCGCCGCCGCTGCCGCTGATGTCCAGAAGGTCGCCGATGTTCGTGCGGCCCGGCGTGGTGACCGGTTCCTCCGCGGAAACGTCGCCGGGATCGTCCGGCGTGGGAATGGGATCCTCCGGCTGATCCTGCGGCGGCGCGGTCTCTTCGGGCTGCTCCGTCTGTTCCGGCTGCTCCGTCTGCGCCTCGCTCGGTTCGGTGGAGGGTTCCTCCGGTTCCGTCGACGGTTCGGTCTGCTGGTTGTCATTTGCATTGTCGAGCCGCTTCAGATTGTCGGCGTCGTACAAAAGCTCGGCATCCGACAGCAGCATCCGCGAGGCCGGCTCCTGCTCCTGCCGCTGCGGCTCGCCCTTCTGCAAATTCAGAAAGGAAAAGCCCAATGCAAGGCATAAAAGAAGAAGCAGCCCCGCTCGGAGAAACGGCTCAAATCGTTTTTTCACAGATCTCACCTCTGTTTCGGAACATCACGGGAAGGAGAAAGGCAGATTTACCCTTCTCCTTCCTGCGTTACATGACTTTATTTTTCTTTTGCGCGCTTCGCGGCCAAGAACCACTTGACCAGACCGAAGATCAGCGCGGCTGCGCCCAGAGTTCCGGCGATCAGCCAGACGATCGTCCAGTCGAAGCCCCTGTTTTCATCCTCCGGCTTCGGCTCGCCGGGCTCGGTCGGCTCTTCGGAGGGCGTCTGTCCATCGAGCAGCGCCTGATAGGCTGCGACGGCCGCGTCCAGCGCCGCCTTGTCCTCTGCGGGCAGAAGCGCCTTCTGCGCATCGGTCAGCGCATTGAATGCGTCGAGCGCCGCTTCGATCGCGTTCTTGCGTTCGAGCGTCACCTCGCCGATGGCGTGGATCAGGTCGGAAACCGCCTTGACCGCCTCGTCATCCGTTTCGGCAGGCTCTGTCGGCTTGCCGGATTCCGAAGCGCCGGGTTCCGTCGGTTTGGTATCCTCCGGCTTCTGCGGCTGCGAGGGTTCCGTCGGCTTTTCGACCTCGGCGGTGCGGTAGTATTCCTCCGCAGCCTTCAGCTCCTCCAACCGGGTGACATACTGCTTCTGTGCATCGGTCAGCGCGTCATAGCGCTCCCGCGCGCGGCGCAGATTCCGGTTCAGCTCCGCGAGGGATTCCTCCGTCGGTTTCTCCGAAAGCGTGCCGATCTGCTCAATGAGAAGGTCGGCAACCTGCGCGCAGTAGCGGTCCATGACCTTCTGCGTGTCCTCCTGCGAGGTGCAGGCGCCAAGCTCCGCGGCGGCGGCATCTGCCAGCGCGCCGATGCGGTCGCCCAGCGCAGGATATTTTACCTGATCCTTTGCGCGCTGCGCCTTCAGATCGTCCGCCGCCTTGCGGTAATCCGCAAGCAGCTTCTCCGCAGCTTCCAGCGCCGCCGTCTTTTCTTCCGGGACGAGCGCCTTCTGTTCCTCGGTCAGCGCGTCATAGGCGGCGCGCGCCGTCTTGAGCGCATTCTCCTTCACCTCGGCCATGGTCGTTTCGCCGGAGGTAAAAGCAAGATCGTCGATCAGCGCGCCCGCGATGTTCGCGCAGTAGCGGCCCAGCGCCAGAACCGCGCCGTCCTTGTCCGTGCAGGCCAGCAGCTCGGTCTTTGCCGCCTCGGCCAGCGTCTGCACGGCTTCGGCGATCTGCGGGTAGGAGGCAGCGTCCTCCGCCGCCCATGCTTCGACCGTTTCCGCGGCCTTGCGGTAGACGGCAAGGAGTTCCTCCGCCGCCTCTAGCGTCTGTTCACTGTTTTCCTCCAGCAGCGCCTTCTGCGTCTCGGTCAGACCGTTCAGCGCCCTGCGTGTGCGTTCGAGCTTTTCCGCAGCCTGGTCCAGCTCGCCCATGGTGGTCGTCCCGGCGGCGAAGCCGACATCCGCCAGCAGCATCCGGACGACATCCGCGCAGTAGCCGTCGAGAACGGGCGCAAGCTCTTCCTGCCTGGTGCAATTGCCCAGCCTCTCCTGCGCCTGCGCGCTCAGCCCGGCGAGCTTTTCCTCAAGGTCGGGGTAGGCTGCCTTGTCCTCGGAGGCCCACTGCTTGAGCAGATCAAGATCCTTTGCATAGAGCGCGGCCAGCGCCTGAATGTCCGTGAGCTTCGCGTAGTCCTGCACCAGCGCCTGCTGTGCCTCGGTCAGTGCGGCGTAGGCCGCTTCGATCTCCTCCGCCTTGCCCGCAAGCTCCTTCATGGGCGCGCCCTGTGCGGCAGCGACCAGAAGATCGACGACGTGCGCGGCAAAGCCGTCCACGACCGTCTCCGCCTGCGCGGCGTTTGCGCTCTTGGTAATGGCATCGCAGTCGGACGTATAGCGTTCGGTCAGCCCGGCCTCGATCGCGGGATAGGCCGTCTTTGCCGCCTCATAGGCCGCGGTCAGCTTCCGGAGCACGGCAGCGCGCGCCTCGTCCAGCAGCTTCTCCGGGTTCATGGCCTCCAGCGCCGCATGGTAAGCGTCCACGATGCTCTGCGCGTCCGCCGCCGTGCGGATGGTCTCCGCCGTCTGACCGAGCATTGCTTCCAGCGCCGTGCGCTGCGCGGCGGAGATCAGGGATTCTACATTCGTATGGTAATATTCGTTCAGATAGGCGATCACCGCTTCGCGGTTGTTCTCCAGCAGAAGCTGCCACGGGAAGATGGGATAACCGCCGTTGAGATCGGCAATGCTCTCGATCAGGCCGTCGAAGATGTCCGCCGTCAGCATATCCACGGCGTAGATGCGGTCGCCCTGGCTGCTCTTCCAGCCCAGCGCCGCACGCGCCGTCCCGGAGAGGACATAGAGGTTGTCGCAGTATCTGCCGTCAATGGGGAAGCCGGCGAGCGTGCCGATGTGGTCGACCTTCGTGCCGGTGTCCAGAACGCCCGCGTTGTAGCAGTTTTTCACAACGAGCTTCTTGTTGCCGGTGGAGGTGGTCTTGCCGTAGCTGCCGCTCTCGCCGCCGAGGATGCCGCCGGCGATGATGCCGCCGGAGATCACGCCGGTGTTATAGCAGGTGTCGATGAGGAGGCTGCCGCCGCCCATTCCGTCCGCGACGCCCACGATGCCGCCGATGCCGCCGGCAGGCCATTCGCCCGTACCGATGACAAAATTCACGTCGTTGGAGATGTGGCCGGTGTTCAGGCACTCGTGCAGTCTGGTTTCGTCATCACCGCTGGCATAGATGCGGCCCGCGATGCCGCCGACGCCGGAGGCCTTGTTGACCGTGACGTCGCCGGAGTTCACGCAGCGCTCCAGTGTTGTATACTTGACAAGGCCGATAAAGCCGCCGAGTGCGCCGCCGCTGTAGCTGCTGTAGCCACGGCCAAGGTAGCCGCTGCCGGTGTACTGGCAGGTGATGCTTCCCTCAAAGCGGCAGTCGGTGAAGGAGGTCGCACTGGCCACGCCGGTAAAGCCGCCAAGATTGGCGTTGCTGTTGGTCAGGCCGGTGATGGTGATCTTCACGTCGGAAACGCAGTTTTCAAATTCGCCGGCGGAAACTTCCGCGGCCACACCGCCCACGGAAACCTTGCCGACATCCGCGAGCGCGATCTCGCCTCTGACGGTCAGGTTGGAAACCTTCGTGCCACCGTAGGCAAGGCCGATCAGGCCGGCATAGCCGGAGCCTGCCTTGCTGATGTACAGGCCGGAAACGGTGTGGCCCTGTCCGTCGAGGCTGCCGCGATAGGCGCGGCCGCTCGCCTGTCCGATGGGCGTCCACTCGCAGTAGCCGAGGTCGATGTTCGCGGTCAGGACCGCCTTGGCGGAGGCCGAAACGGTGTTGTCGTTGATGCTCTTTGCGAGCCAGGCAAGCTCTGCCGGCGTACCGATCTGATAAACGCCGTCCTTCTGCTCAGGCTGGGTAACCGTTTCGCCGTCCCATGCGTCCGCGTTGCGCGCGGAGGCAAGGAGGTTCGTTAGCTCCCGCTGCGCGGCCTCATAGACGTCCTCCAGCTTCTGCGCGGCGGACTGCCGCAGCGCTTCCAGCTCGGCATAAGAGGTGATCTCATCCAGCGCGGGCGTCGCTGCCGTGTGCAGGTCGGACTTGCTCTCGTCCAGCACCGCCTGAATGGCCTTCTGCCACCGCTCGGCAAGCGCGGTCAGGTCGCCCGCCTGCCCGGTCAGGGCGTCTGCGTACTTCTTTTCCAGTGCGGCCAGCTCGTCGAGGATCTCCTGCCGCGCGAGCTTCAGCGCATCCTGCGCCGCCTGATCCGGATCCGGCGCGGTGTCACCCTCGGCAAAGCCCTTGACCAGCTCGGTCAGCACCTTGCGCGCTTCGGCATAGAGACGCTCGACCTCTTCGACCGTCTTTGCGCCATCCAGCTTCAGCCTCCAGCCCTCGTAGGCGTGCAGGAGCGCCGCCGCATCCTCCTGAGAATACTTCTTTCCGTAGATAAATTCGTTGTAAAGGCCATTCGCCGCCTTGGTGGGGTAGGTCTCGACCTCCTTGAGCTTGCCGTCGATGTTCTCGCTGCCCAGATAGGTCTGGCGGACGTCCGTCACGTCGGAGAGCTTCTTCGCCGCATCCAGCGCGGCGTCGGCTTCGGCCAGAAGCCCGTCGATCGTCTTTTTATTCTCGGCATCGTAGAGATTGCCGTCCACGAAGGCGTGCATCTCCTCGCGCAGCGCGGCCTTGGCGGCCGCCAGCTCCGTGGGAACCTCGGCGAGGGTCTTTTCCGCTTCTTCCAGCGCGGCGTCGATCTCCTCGGCGGTGGTGCACAGCTCGACCTTGCGGACGCACTGCATGACGGTGTCATTGTAGAGCTTGGTCTGCGTTCCGTAGATCTTGTAGTTTTCGTCGCGGTCGCTGACGTGGATCAGTTTGCCCAGAAGGGTACGCGTTGCGGTGAGCTTCTCCCACATACCGCCCTTGACATTGACCGTCGGGGTGATCTCGCCCACGCGCATGGTGTCGGTGCCGTTCGTGCCGGTCGCCGCGGCATAGCCCCAGAGGGTGTTGTCCGCACTGCTGCTCTGGGCGTGCCGCACGTCGCCCGCGCGCCAGTTGCCGACAAGCGCACCGGTCATCGGCGCAGTCGCGGAATACTCATAGGCGGCGTTATACTGGTTGCGGTTGGTCTCGCCGTAGATCGTGCCCGCGTTGTAGGCGTATTGCAGGCAGAACGTGGTCTTCTCGTCGGCGTAGCCGACGATGCCGCCGGTGCCGTGGGTATCGGGATTAGACGCCGACGCGCCATACACATCGCCGTAGTTGGTCACATAGTCAAGCTGCGCATTGCTGTCCTGAATGACATAGCCGAGAATACCGCCGACCCTGAGTTCGCCGCGCACCTCCGCGTAGTTGACGCTTTCGCGCACCTTGGCGATGCCGGAGATCAGGCCGACGATGCCGCCCATACTGCTGCCTCTGCCGCCAAGATAACTCAGCTCGTAGCCGCGCAGCCGCATATGGTTCTCGCAGTAGCGGATCAGGCAGCCATCGCTGGGCTCACTGGCCCCGGCTGCGCCGGCGATGCCGCCGATGGAATTGACCATATTGCCGCTGTATTTGCTGTCATCCGTCGTCAGGAAAAGGCCGTAGGTGCGGCAGTTTTCGATGGAGCCGCCGGTCATGCAGCCCGCAATGCCGCCGATGGCGGAAATGCCCTTCCAGCTGCCGAGGAAAGCAGAAACCTCGCAGTTGTAGATCTCGCCCGCGTTGGAACCCGCGATGAGGCCGGAGCCGACAGACTGCACGGCGCGGATGCGTCCGGCAGCCTTCACGTTTTTCACCGTGCCATAGTCGCTGCGGTTGGAATAGTTCCGGCCGATATAGCCGAACAGACCTTGAATGGTGTTGCTTTCGTCGGTGCTCCAGATGCCGTGGATGATATGGTTCTGGCCGTCGAAGGTGCCCATGTAGGGCTTATTCTTCGTGCCGATGGAGGTCCACTCCTGACGGTTCAGGTCGATGTCCGCCGTCAGCACGGCGCAGGCCGAAGCGCTGCCGCCGTTGACCTTTTCGGCAAACCATGCCAGCTCCGCGCCCGTGCCGATCCGGTAGGGGTCGGCCTTCGTGCCGCTGCCCGCGGGCCGGGTCTTCGTCGTGCCGTCCCACTTGTCCGCCACGCCGGAGTCGATCTTCGGCACGGTGTACTTCTCGCGCACGGCAAGGAGCTTGGCATTCCACTCCGCCTTGGCCGCGTCCAGCGCTGCCTGCGTGCGAGTGGCTTCCAGCGCGGCAAGGCCGTCTGCCAGCGTCTGCTCCAGTGTCTTTGCCATCGTTTCCAGCTGCTCAGAGGCTTCCCTCGTCCCCGGCAGCTCATGCCAGACGGCCGAGAGCATCCCGCGGTCGGTGTCGAGCGCGTAGAGCTGCTTTGTGTAGGTCGTGTAGATCTCCTGCTGCGCCGTAAGCTTTTTGCCCGCAAATTCCTTCTCGGCTCTGATGGTAAGTACCCCAGCCATGTTCTTTAGCGCGGTGTCGGCGATTCCGGTCAGCAGCGCCGCCTGACGCTCGCCGTCGGCGGTGATCGCCTCCGGTTCCATGCTCTCCCAGCCCTCCGGCTCGACAAAGCCGACTTTCAGCTCCTTCTTGGCGGTATTATAGTACGCCGTCAGAAACTCCCAGTTCTCGTCGCTGTAGTGGTAGTAGCCGTTCTGATAGTCGCTGCCATAGTCACGATTCTGGCGGTAGGTATAGGTGTTGTAGCCGACATATTTCGTGCCGTCGATGGTCTTGCCGTTGTCCAGCGCGTCCAGTGCGGCAGCCCTTGCTTCGTCAAAGGCTTTTTGGGCCGAAACCAGCGCCTTTTCCTGTGGCGTATCCTGGGAAGCCGGCTTTTCCAGTTCCCATGCCAGTACCGGCCAGCCGTCGCCCATTTCGCCAGAGACCGTGTAGTAGGAGTCATCCCCGTTCAGATACGCCACGGCATCCTCGACGCTGTTGGAATAGTCCCACGCGCGGAAGATCTGCTGACCATCGCCGCACTCATTGGGAATCAGACTGTTTTCTCCCTCGATTGCGTCGGAGTAGGTCATGTTGTGCGCCAGATCGCTGCCGATCTCAGAAGCACTGCCGAAGAAATCACCCGCAGCATAGTCGGAGGTAATCGCGGCGGTGCGCTGGGCCCATTGGGGATTCAGGTAATCGTTATCATCCGTGGAGGCAGAAGTATAACAACCGACGATTGTGGGCGTACCAGAGCTAAGGCCGATCAGGCCGCCTGCGTAACCGACGCCGTCCCCGGACGCATGAATGGCGGCAGAGTTGTAGCAATATTCCAGCATGATATCAAAGTCTGCCCAGCCAACAATACCGCCGTAGCCGTTTGTATTTTCTTCATAGGTGCCGGTGATCTCGCCGTGGTTGGCGCAGGCAATGATCTCGTTGTCCGTATCGTAGACATAGCCCACAATGCCGCCCACGCCATTGGAGGCATCGCCAATGGAAAACGCCACATTGGAGCTGCAGTTTTCGATCCGGTTCCTTCTGCCAATCGCAGCCGCAATGCCGCCATAGCAGAGGTACAAGTCTCCGCTGTCCTCCTCGGCCGTGACCTTTCCCTCCACACGGACATTTTTGACGGTTGCCCGTTCCAGCGTATCAAAAAGGCCCACATAGCTATGCGTCCAATCGGCATTGACGGTGATGTCCAGCGTCACGGTATATCCGTGACCATCAAAAGTGCCGCTGTACGGCTTATCCTTAAGGCCGCCGATGGCAGCCCAGTCATACCCCGTCAGGTCGATGCTGCTCAGAAGCTCGCCGCAGATGGAGGTGTTCCCCTCGTCAACCAGCGCGCCAAAGGCCATCAGGTCTTCGGCATCTCTGATCTGGTAAGGGATGTCCTTGGTTCCCTCGCCCTCGAGCGTGCCGCCCGTGGCTAAGGCCGTCGCCGGGAGCGTGCCGAGAATCAGCACAAGCGTAAGAAGCAGCGCAATTCCTCTTTTCATGATGATTCACCTCATATTTTATGCTATATAACAAGGGGCAGGCGCCCCGCTGACAAGTAAGACGGCTCCCGATACGAAAAAACTCCGCACGACACCCAGCCGTGCGGAGTTGCTCCGTTTCATAAAATCGCAGCTTCCCGGTATGGGCAGGAACCGACGCGCGACCCGACGTATCTGACTTATCCGGTTTTCCCGGCATCACAGTGACCCGCTCGCGGGGCTTCTCACCCCATTCCGTCTCCGGCGAAAGCCGGAAAGCAGCGCGTTTTATATATTTCATCAAATAATTAAACCAATTATACCAGCTTCTGCAAATAAATGCAAGACAGTTTTCCATCTTTTTCCTGTTCTTCTGCAAACTCTTTCAAAACCCGCGCGGGCTTCCTCATCCCAGTTCCTTTAAAAACTCCCGGATCGCCCGGACGAAGGCGTCCGCCCTCAGCACGGTGGATAAATGGCCGCCGGAAATATAGGTGATTTTCGGACTATGCATCAGGCGAACGAGATCCTGCTGCATTTTCCCGGAGAAAAAGTCCTGATCGGGCAGGATGAGCAGGATCCTGCCTTCCAGCGCCGCAAAATCCGCCTCCGTCACCGGCGTCTGGTTCATCACATCCGCCAGCAGACCGGAGATATGCACATCCTTCTCCTGCTTGTAATCCTTGAAGAT
>CAJMLC010000027.1 GCA_905214155.1 uncultured bacterium
CCCAGGCCAGCTTCTCTTGCCCTTCGGGCAATTCACCTTCAGAGTGAAAGGGGCAAAAAGCCCCTTTCGCGTTCAATCAAACAGATTTCCAAACTTGAACAGTTTGGAAATCTGGACGGCCAGCGGGGCGAAAATGTTTTTTCGACACGCTGACCGGCAAGACGTATGGAAATGGAAGGGCAGAGCAAAGGTTTTACATACAATTTGCCGAATCTTGACCGGACTGTGATTTTGGCCCTTGCAAAGTGCGGATGGATATGGTAAAGTATACATATCATACAGAACCGGGAACCACAATTATGAGCAAAAATCACCAAAAAGCACAAGAATGGACGGAAGCGGCGGCGCTTTTCATGGCTGGCGGTTCTGCGTCCGTCTGCGGCTTTTGGAGAACGGCACCGAACGGAAAAGAACAGTCAGCTCGCCTGCGGGAGAGTTGGCTGTTTGCGTTTTTTCGCGCGGGACGCCGTTTCGCTTGATTGTGACAGAAAAGCCCGGTATCATGAGAACGCGCCGTAGGATGGTGGTACGATATGAATAAGCAGCTCGCCGCGTTCCTGCGGCAATTTGGAAGCACAGGCAGCCCCGAGGCCGACCGGTATCTCGGCTGCCATGCGGTGGAGGACGGGTTCGTCTTCCGGGTCTGGGCGCCGCACGCGCAGAGCGTCAGCGTGACCGGCGATTTTAACTTCTGGAACGAAACGGATCTGCCGATGGCCCCGGTCGGGGGCGGCGTATGGGAGGCCGTGTCGAAATTCGCAAAGCGCGGCGGCGCCTATAAATATTGCGTTGTGGGCGCGAACGGGAACAAGGTCTACAAGGCCGACCCCTACGGAAACCGTGCCGCGCCGCTGCCCGAGACATCGAGCGTGGTCGATCCGCCGGAGAAGTTCCGCTGGACCGACGCGGCCTATCGGCGCAATAAGCTGAAGCAGACAAGCCTTCAGCGGCCGGTCAACATCTACGAGGTCCACGCGGGCTCGTGGAAGCGGCACGAGGACGGCAGCTACCTCAGCTATGAGGAGCTGGCCGCGGAGCTGATCCCGTACGTGAAGGACATGGGCTATACGCACATCGAGTTCATGCCGCTGATGGAATATCCCTACGACCCGTCGTGGGGCTATCAGGTGACGGGCTATTATGCGCCGACGCACCGCTACGGCTCGCCGGAGCAGCTGCGGATGCTGGTCGACGCCTGCCACGCGGCGGGGATCGGCGTGATCCTCGACTGGGTGCCTGCCCACTTCCCGAAGGACAGCTACGGCCTCTACGAGTTTGACGGCACGTGCTGTTATGAGCTGAGCGACCCTGCGATGCGCGAGCATCCGGACTGGGGCACGCGGATCTATGATTACGCGAAGCCGGAGGTGCGGTCGTTCCTCATTTCAAATGTCTGCTACTGGCTGCGCGAGTTCCACATCGACGGCATCCGTGTGGACGCGGTGGCCTCGATGCTCTATCTCGACTACAACCGCCCGAACTATAAGCCGAACCGCCTCGGCGGCCGCGAGAATCTGGAGGCCATCGCCTTCCTGCGGCAGCTCAACGAAGAGGCGTTCCAGGCTGACCCGACGGTGATGATGATCGCCGAGGAGTCCACGGCCTTCCCGATGATCACGCGGCCGGGCTACGACGGCGGCCTCGGCTTCCTCTACAAGTGGAACATGGGCTGGATGAACGATATGCTGAAATATATGTCGCTCGACCCGCTCTACCGCAAGGGCAGCCACAATGCGCTGACGTTCGCGATGACCTACGCCTACAGCGAGAATTTCATCCTCCCGCTCAGCCACGACGAGGTCGTACACGGAAAATGCTCACTCGTCAACAAGATGCCCGGCAATTACGACGATAAATTCAACAATCTGCGCGTCTTTTACGCCTATCAGATGGCCCATCCGGGCAAGAAGCTGAGCTTCATGGGCAACGAGTTCGCGCAGTTCATCGAATGGAACTTCACGCAGGGGCTCGACTGGCTCCTGCTGGACTACGACCACCACCGCCAGATGCGCGAATACGTCCGGATGCTGAACCAGTTCTATCTCAAGCACCCGGCCATGTGGGAAAACGACTCGGACTGGAACGGCTTCCAGTGGATGAGCTGCGACGACCGCGATTGCTCGGTCGTGGCCTTCCGCCGCATCAGCCGGAGCGGCCGCGAGGTGATCGCGGTGTTCAACTTCTGCCCCGTCCTGCGCGAGGATTATCCGCTGCCGCTGCCGAAGGCGGGCTGGTATGAGCCGGTGATGAACTCGGACGACAGCACGTGGGGCGGCTACGGCTTCGAACCCGTGACCGTCCATGCTCAGCGCGCCAAAGAGGGCGGCCATTGGGGCCAGTTCCGCATCCCGCCGATGAGCGCGGTCTATTACCTGCACCGGAGGACGAATCCGCAACGCGAGACAGAGAAATAATTCAGAGTGGCATATATCTTGTAAATCAACGAGACAGGAGGAATCCAGAATGCACTTCCAAAAGAAACGTTGTGTGGCAATGCTGCTGGCCGGAGGCCAGGGCAGCCGTCTGATGGTCCTGACGGAGAACACGGCAAAGCCCGCCGTGCCGTTCGGCGGCAAATACCGCATCATCGATTTCCCACTTTCCAACTGCGTCAACTCCAAGATCGATACCGTGGGCATTCTCACCCAGTATCAGCCGCTGGAGCTGAATGAGTACATCGGCAACGGCCAGCCCTGGGGCCTGAACAGCTCGCACGGCGGCGTGCAGGTCCTGCCGCCCTATGCCAAGAGCAAAAACTCCGAATGGTACAAGGGCACGGCCAACGCCATCTATCAGAACATCGGCTTCATCGACCGCTATGAGCCGGACAACGTGCTGATCCTCTCCGGCGACCATATCTATAAGATGGACTACGCGGCGATGCTCGCCTTCCACGACCAGAAGGGCTCCGACTGCACGATCGCCGTGCGCGATGTGCCGCTCGAGGAGGCCAGCCGCTTCGGCATCATGAACACGCGCGAGGACGGCTCGATCTACGAATTTGAGGAAAAGCCGAAGCACCCGAAGTCGACCAACGCGTCGATGGGCATCTACGTGTTCAAGTGGAGCGTGCTGAAAAAGTTCCTCGAGGCCGACGAGGCCGACCCGAAGAGCGAGAACGACTTCGGCAAGAACATCATCCCCGCGCTGCTCGAGGCCGGGCACAAGCTGTATGCCTACGAGTTTGAGGGCTACTGGAAGGACGTCGGCACGATCAACAGCCTCTGGGAGGCGAACATGGATCTGCTCGGGAAAGATCCCGCATTCGACCTCTCCGGCGGCAAGAAGATCTACGCCAGAAATACGGCCAAGCCCGCGACGTTCATCGCCAGATCGGCGGAGCTGCACGAGTGCTTCATCTCCGAGGGCTGCGAGGTCTACGGCATGGTGAACCACTCCATCATCTCGACCGGCTGCGCCATCGGCAAGGGCGCGGAGGTGACCGACAGCGTCATCATGCCGGACGTCGTGATCGAAAACGGCGCCATCATCCGCAACGCCATCATCGCCGAGGGCTGCCACGTGAAGGCCGGTGCGCGCATCGGCGAGACCGGGCAGGACGGCGAGCGGCGCATCAGCGTCGTCGGCAAGGACAAGCAGATCGCAGAGGGCGCGGTCATCGCGGCCGGCGCGATCGTCTGACGGCGCGGAAAAGGAGGAATTTGCAATGAGCAGCAGCATGGGCATCATTTTTTCCAACATCTATGACAACAACATGGGCGAGCTGACCGCCATGCGTACCTCGGCATCCATCCCGTTCGGGAGCCGTTACCGCCAGGTCGATTTCGTGCTCTCCAATATGGCGAACTCCGGCATCAAGAGCATCGGCATCATCACAAAGTATAATTACCAGTCGCTGATGGACCACCTCGGCAACTGCGAGGAATGGGACCTCAAGCTCGGCGACGGCGTGCGCTTCCTGCCACCCTATGCCACGGGCCACACCGGGGCCTATCACGGCAAGCTCGAGGCGCTGCAGACGGCGATGCCGGTCCTCGAGCGCAGCGACGCGGAGTATGTCGTCCTCTCGGACACGACAGTGCTCTGCGCGATCAACTTCCGCCTCGTCGTGGAGGAGCACATCCGCTCCGGCTGCGACATCACGGTCATCGCCAAGGCTGGCGTCGCCAACGGGGAAAAGCTCCAGCATGCGGCGTTCAAGCTCGGCGAGGACGGCGAGATCGAGGATATGGCCGTGGATTACCGCGCGCCGGAGGATTATCTCGTCGGCATGAGCATGTTCGTCATCGCGCGCAAAAAGCTCATCGAGATCATCCGCGAGAGCGTGCCGCGCGGCAAATATCACCTCGAGCGGGATTATCTGCTGCCGCAGTACAACGAGGGCAAGCTGAAGATCCATGTCTATCCGTTCCACAATGTCGTTATGTTCAACGACAGCACTGTGGAGTATTATAAAAACAGCATGCGCCTGCTCGACGAGGACGTCCGCCACGGCCTCTACCGCAGCGAGGTGCCGATCTACACGAAGGTCCGCGACGCGGTGCCGACGCTGTTCGGCGAGCGCGCGCAGGTGCCGAACTGCCTGGTCGCCGACGGCTGCCATCTGTTCGGCTTCGCCGAAAACTCGATCATCTTCCGCGAGGTGGAGATCGAGGAGGGCGCGGAGGTACGCGACTGCGTGGTCATGCAGGGCGCGAAGATCGGCGCGGGCGCGAACATCCAGTATGCGATCCTCGACAAGAATGTCGTGGTCCGGCCGGGAACGCGCCTGCTCGGCACGCCGGAGCATCCGCTTATCATCAACAAAGGGGCGATCGTATGAAAATTGCATTCATGGCGTCGGAATGTGCGCCATATCTGAAGACCGGCGGCCTCGGCGATGTGGCCCAGGCCCTGCCGGAGGCGCTGGCCGCGCTGCCGAAGGTGGAGGTCAGCATCTTCCTGCCGTACTATAGCCGGATCAAATATTCCGGCCAGTGGAAAACGGACTTTTTGGGCTATTTCGATGTGCAGCTGGCCTGGCGGCGCGAATATGTCGGCATCTTCCGCCTGAAAACCCGCAAGAAAAAGCTCCAAGTCTACTTCATTGACAACGAGCAGTATTTCAACCGCCCCTCGGCCTATGGCTACCCCGACGACGGTGAGCGGTTCGCCTACTTCTCCCGCGCCTGTCTGGAATCCCTGCGTTACCTCGGCATGCAGCCGGACATCGTCCACTGCCACGACTGGCAGACGGCCCTTGTGCCGATGCTGCTGAAGATGCAGTACCGCGGCGACTTCCCGAACACGCGGAGCATCCTCACCATCCACAACATCGAATATCAGGGCAAATGCGCCCCGGATTTCAACCGCGACGTGCTTGGCGCGCCGCCGCAGTGTGATGAGATCATGCGCTTCGGCGACTGCCTGAACTTCCTCAAGGCCGGCATCGTCATGGCCGACCGCGTGGGCACGGTCTCGAAGACGTATGCCGAAGAGCTGCGCTATCCCTATTATGCGCACGGCCTGTCGGAGATCCTCGCCTCGCGCGGGGATGCATTCGTGGGCATCGTCAACGGCATCAATATGAACCTGTTCGACCCGGAGACGAACCCGAACCTGGCCGAGCACTATACCGCTGCGACGATGCGCGAGGGCAAGGTCGCCAACAAGCTGGCCTTCCAGCGCAGGCTCGGCCTGCCTGAGGACAAGGACGCGGCGCTGCTCGTGATGGTGACGCGGCTGGCCGAGCACAAGGGCATCGACCTGCTCTGCTACATTGCCGAGCGGCTGCTGCAGCGGCGGGTACAGCTCGCGGTGCTGGGCACGGGCGAGGAAAAATATGAATGGTTCCTATCCGGGCTGCAATACCGTTTCCCGCAGCAGGTCGCGGCGCATTTGGTGTTCGACGCCGACCTGGCCGACCTGGCCTACGCGGCGGCGGATCTTTATCTCATGCCGTCGAAGGCGGAGCCGTGCGGCCTGTCGCAGCTCATCGCCATGCGCTACGGCACGGTGCCGGTCGTGAATGCCACGGGCGGCCTGCGTGACACCGTCACTCCCTACGACCCGACGACGGGCGAAGGCCGCGGCTTCACGTTCCAAAGCTACAATGCCGACGACTTCCTCGCCTCGATCGACCGGGCGCTTGCCCTCTACTATGACGCGCCGGAGCAGTTTGAAGCGCTCGCCAGGCAGGATATGCTGGTCGATTCGAGCTGGACGCTCCCGGCCAAGGAATACATGCAGCTCTACCAGTCCGTCTGCGGAGGCTGACCGGACGCGGATCAGAGCGGAACAAGAGTAAACAATGCGAACAATGCGAATTTTATACAACAGTAAATTATCCCAATTCAAATCCCCCTTCGGGACGCTCCGCCCCGGCGAGACGTGTACGATGCACATCCAGATCCCGTGCTCGTGCCAGACTGTCCACGTCGAGGTGCGCCTGCTGCGCGAGGACGGCAAGCCGTATCTGAATGTCCCGATGGCCAAAACGGCGGAGACTGCCCTCTATGAGACGTGGACGGCGGCTTTCGCGCTGGACGACCCGGATCTCTATTTCTATTTCTTCCAGATCACCACGAAGAACGAATCGTTCCGCCTGCTCAAGCAGGGCGACGACACGAATATGGAGGACGGCGACTGGTGGCAGGTGAGCGTCATCGCGGAGGAATTTGCGGTGCCGTCCGCGCTCGAGGGCGCGGTCATGTACCAGATCTTCCCGGACCGCTTCGCAAAGGCCGGACAGGCCGACCTGCATGACAAGCTCCAGCCCTACTGGACCCACAGCAGCACGCACGACGTCCCGGTCTGGCAGCCGAACGAGCGCGGCGAGGTCACAAATAACGACTTTTTCGGCGGCAATTTCGCCGGAATGTGCGAAAAGCTGGACTATCTGCATGACCTCGGCGTCGAGGTGCTCTACCTCAACCCGATCTTCATGGCGTGGTCGACGCACCGGTACGACACCTACGACTATGCCCGCATCGACCCGATGCTCGGCACGGAGGACGATTTCCGGCATTTCTGCAACGAGGCGCACGAGCGCGGCATGAAGGTCATTCTGGACGGTGTCTTCTCCCACGTCGGCGACCGCAGCCCCTATTTCCAGAGCGCCATTTCCGACCCGAACTCGCCGTACCGCAGCTGGTTCCAGTTCCAGCACTATCCCGACCGCTATACCAGCTGGTGGGGCATCACGACACTCCCGTGTGTGAACAAGATGGATCCGGCGTTCCTCGATTATATCATCGACGGGCCGTATTCCATCGCTGTGCGCTGGCTGATGGCGGGCGCGGACGGCTGGCGGCTGGACGTGGTGGACGAGCTGCCGGACGAATTCGTGCTCCGGCTGCGCCGCCGTATCCGGCAGGTCAAGCCCGGCGCGATCCTGATCGGCGAGGTCTGGGAGGATGCGTCGAACAAGATCGCCTACGACCGCCGCCGGCGCTATTTCGTCGACAACGAGCTCGACGGCGTGATGAACTATCCGCTGCAGAAGGCCATCTTCCGCTATGCCCGCCGCGAAAACGACGGCGCGGAGTTTGGCCAGCAGGTCATGACGCTCGCGGAGAACTATCCGCCCCACGTCCTGAACGCCTGCATGAACCTGCTCTCCACGCACGATACGCCCCGCGCGATCAACGCCCTGCTCGATCCGCACGACGGCAGCCGCGATGATCTCGCCCGGCGTCACTTCTCGCCGGAGCAGATCACCTGGGGCAAAGAGCTGCTGCGGCTGGCCGCGTTTTTGCAGTTTACGATGCCGGGCGCACCCTGCATCTACTATGGCGACGAGGCCGGGATGACCGGCTATCGCGACCCCTTCAACCGCGCTTTCTACCCGTGGGGCGAGGAGGACACGAATCTGCAAGCCTTCTACCGTGCGCTGGCGCGGCTCAAGCGTGAAAATCCCGCGCTGAAAACCGGCCGCGTCGAGTTCATCACGGCGTCGAATGGCCGCGTGCAGTTTCTGCGCCAGAGTACGGGGCAGACCGCCATGGTCTTCTGCAACGCCTCGCGGGAGCCCTGGCGTGTCCAGTACGCGGGCAAGCTGCTCTTCGGCGGCAAGCTGCAGGCCTATACGCCCGAGGCCGTCACGCTCGGCGAGAACGGCTTCTGCGTGATGGTGTGAAAATAACGCTCCCGCTTCGGCGGGAGCGTACCTTTTGAATTGGAGAAACCTATGACAGAACGGGAACGAATGCTGGCCGGAAAGCTCTACAATGCTGGCGACGCCGAGCTTCTTGCGCTGCGGCGGCATGCAAAGATGCTGCTCCGCCGGCTGGACAATGCAGAATCGGAGCAGCGTGAAGCGATCCTGCGGGAACTGTTTGGTGCGCTCGGCCAGGACTGCTGCATCGAGCCGGGGCTCTATGTCGATTACGGCTGTAATACGTATCTCGGAGACGCGGTGTACCTCAACTGCGACTGCGTCATTCTCGACGTGGCGCGCGTTGAGATCGGCGACCGTGCGGCCATCGGCCCGCGTGTCTGTCTCTGCACGGCGACGCATCCGATCGACCCCGGCGTGCGGGGCCGCGGGCTGGAATTGGGAAAACCCATCCGGCTCGGAGCCGACGTCTGGCTGGGCGCAAATGTTACGGTCAATCCCGGCGTCACGATCGGCGACGGCGCAGTCATCGGTTCCGGTTCCGTGGTGACGCGCGACATCCCGGCGCGCGTGATCGCTGCGGGCAATCCGTGCCGCGTCCTGCGCGAGATCGGCGAAGAAGAACGGCTCCTCTGGGAACAGCAGGAGCTGGAATACCTGAAATGAAAAAAGTATCCCCGGCGGGTCTCCCGCCGGGGATACTTTTGCTGTGGAGGAATTCGCAGAAAAACTCAGTTGAAGAAGTTGAACGGGAAGCCGCCCTGGCCGTAGGAATAGCCATACTGCTGGCCGTCCTGCTGTTGCTGCTGCTGGCTGCTGTCCTGAGAAGACTGCGTGCTGTCCGTCTGCGGGAGCGCATCCTGCGTCTTTTCGCCGACGGTCAGCGTCAGCTCGAGCTCTTTACCCTGCCGGTAGATCGACAGCGTCAGCTCGTCGCCGATGGCCGCGCTCTTCACGGTGTTGACCAGATCGGTGCTGCCGGTGATGGCCGTGCCGTTGACGGCGGTGATGATGTCATTGACCTGCAGGCCGGAGGCCTCTGCCGGGCTGTCCGCCACGACCTCGGCGACCGCCGCGCCCTGCGGCAGGCCGAGCTGCTGGCTCTCGCTGCTCACGTTCTGGACGCGTACGCCGATGTAGGGCTTGACGATATAGCCGTTTTCAATGATGCTCTCCACGATGCTGCGCACGTCGTCGATCGGGATGGCGAAGCCGATGTTATCGATCGAGGCGGTGCCGCTCGAGCTGGAGCTGGAACCATATTTCGCGTTCGTGATGCCGACGACCTCGCCGTACATGTTAAACAGCGCGCCGCCGGAGTTGCCGGAGTTGATGGCCGCGTCGGTCTGGATCAGGCTCATGCGCAGGCCGTTCGAGAACGTGACCTCTCGATTCAGTGCGCTGACCATGCCGCTCGTCAGCGAGAACGTCAGCTCACCGAGCGGGTTGCCGATGGCGACGACCTGATCGCCGACGTGCAGCTCACCCGAGCTGCCAAGCACAACCGGCTGTAAGCCTGTCGCATCGATCTTCAGCACGGCGATGTCGTTGTTCTCATCGTAGCCGATAAGCTTCGCGTCATAGCTGCTGCCGTCGTAGAGCGAGACGGTGATGGAGTTCGAATCCTCGACGACATGATAGTTCGTCAGGATATAGCCGTCCGCCGTCAGGATGAAGCCGGAGCCCGCCGCAGCGGACTGCGTCTGATAGCCCCAGTAGTTCGTGGTGATGGAGGTCGTGATGCCGACGGTCGAATTGACGTTCTCGGCGTAGACCTCTGCGGCGGTCAGCTCGCGGCTGGTGTCGACGTGCGCCACGGTCAGCGCCTCGGTCTCACGCTGCCCCTCGAAGAGGGTCGTGCCGTTGGCCGAGGCCTCCGACTGCGCCGCAGTCTCGGTCTGGGCGGTGGTCTGGCGCGAGCCGGTCAGGAGGGACGCGCCCACGCCGGACGCGCCGCCCACCAGCGCACAGGCCAGAAGCAAGGCCACGACCTTGCCTGCGCTGCCGCGCTTTTTCTGCGGATGCTGCTCCGGCTGATGCACCGGAGGATCCGGACTGAAGTTGTAGGAATAGCTCTGTTGATTTTCCACGGGACGATGTTCATTTTCATATTCGTACATATCAAGGACTCCTTTCGGATGTGTGGTTTGCGGTTTTCAGATCGAAACGTGTTTGTGTTTCAATTTCTGATAACAGTGTACCTCAGAATCCTGAAAGGATGCTGAAATTTTCCGAGAACGTTTTGTGAACACTTTGTGATATAGATGTGAAGGGTTGACTTTTGATGCGATTGTCCGGTATTATAAGATGTCGAATCATCGATACTATGATTAAAATCAAGCACACAAGGGGCTTTTTATGAAACGGATCAAGATTTTAGGGATGTTGTTTGCGGCGCTCTGTTTGCTGACCGCCTGCGGCGCGAAGCAGGAGCAGGTCGTCGCCGGGACGTGTACGGTGTCGATCTCCTGCCGGACGCTGGCGGACGCGCCCGAAAAATGCAAGGCGGACAAGCGGGAGCTGATCCCGGCGGACGGATGGATCCTGCCGGAGGAGACCGTGGAATTCTACGAGGGCGAGAGCGTCTTCGACGTGCTCCTGCGGGAGACAAAAAATCACAAAATTCACATGGAATACAGCGAAACGCCGCTCTATCAGGCCGCCTATATCGAGGGCATCGGCAACCTCTACGAGTTTGACGCGGGCGAAGCGTCCGGCTGGATGTACAGCGTGAACGGCTGGTTCCCGAACTACGGGTGCAGCAAATACGCCGTCGCGGACGGCGACGTGATCGCGTGGGTCTACACCTGCGACCTTGGGCAGGACGTCGGCGGCGCGGATGCTGCGGGTGCGCAGCAATGAAAAACAGGGACGCGTTTTCGGCGTTTCATCCGGCGGTGCTCTGCGGCTATTATGCGCTGGTGCTGGTGTTTTCCATGTTCCTGACGCATCCGCTCTGCCTGGCGGCCTCGCTGCTGGGCGCGCTCAGCTATGCGGCAAAGCTGCGCGGCGGGCGGGCGGTGCTGCGCAGCCTCGCGTGGATGGCGCCGGTCTGGCTGCTGGCCGCGGCGGTGAACGTCCTTTTCAACCACGAGGGCGCAACGATTTTGACCTATTTCTCGTCCGGCAACCCGCTGACGCTCGAATCGATGCTCTATGGCCTGTCCGCGGGCGGGATGCTTGCGGCGGTGCTGCTCTGGTTCACGACGTATCAGGCCGTAATGACGTCGGACAAGTTTGTCTATCTCTTTGGCCGCGCGATCCCCGCGCTGAGTCTGGTGCTGTCGATGACGCTGCGCTTTGTGCCAAAGTTCCGCGCACAGCTGCGCGCGGTGCAGCAGGCGCGGCAGTTCGCGTGCCATTCCGAAAAAACCGGCCCGATCCAGAAAGTCCGGACTTCTGTGGAAAATTTCTCGATTTTAGTGACGTGGAGCCTGGAAAATGCCGTAGAAACGGCGGATTCCATGCGCGCGCGCGGTTACGGCCTGCCGGGCCGGACGGCGTTTTCGATTTTCCGCTTTGAATCGCGCGACGCACGGCTGCTGGCATGGCTGCTGGCCTGCGGCGGCCTCGTCATTTTCGGCTGGGCCTCAGGTGCGCTCGCGTGGCGGTATTACCCGACGGTGCGCGGCGGCTTCACCGGTCTGACTGCGCTCTGCGCGGCGGCGGAGCTGGCGCTCGCGCTGACGCCGTGGGCCATAGATGCTTGGGAGGCAAGGAAATGGAATTCCTGAAAATCGACAATTTCAGCTTTGCCTACCCCGGACAGGACCAGGCGGCGCTGCGCGGCGTCTCGCTGACGGTGGAGCGCGGCGAGTTTCTCGTCCTCTGCGGGCCGTCCGGCTGTGGAAAGAGTACGCTGCTGCGGCAGCTCAAGCCCGCCATCGCGCCGCACGGCGAAAAAATGGGGCAGATCCTGCTGGACGGTCAGCCGTTGGCTAGCCTTTCTCAGCCGGACAGCAGCCGGAAAATCGGCTTTGTGCAGCAGAATGTAGATAATCAGCTCGTGACCGACAAGGTCTGGCACGAGCTGGCATTCGGGCTGGAAAGCCTCGGCTATGAGACGCCGGTCATCCGGCGGCGCGTGGCCGAGATGGCCTCGTTCTTCGGCATTGAGGACTGGTTTTACCGGGACGTGGCGTCCCTCTCCGGCGGGCAGAAGCAGATGCTGAATCTGGCGTCTGTGATGGTCATGCAGCCGGATCTTCTGATCCTGGACGAGCCGACGAGCCAGCTCGACCCGATTGCGGCGTCGGAATTTCTGTCCGTCCTCGGGAAGATCAACCGCGAGCTTGGCACGACGGTGCTGCTCTGCGAGCACCGGCTGGAGGAGGCGTTCGCGCTCTGCTCCCGCGCGGCAGTGCTCGATCATGGAACATTGCTCTGTGCTGGAAAACCGGCGGAGATCGGAGCCATTCTGCGCACCTCCGGCCATGACATGTTCCTCGCAATGCCGGCGGCCATGCGCGTCTGGGGCGCGGTCGATTCCGGCGCGGCCTGTCCGGTGTCCGTCAGTGAAGGACGGAACTGGCTGGAAGCGTACGCAGCATCACACCCGCTCCGCCCGCTCCCGCCCGAGCAAGCAGCCCCCGTGTCACCGCAGACGGCGATCTCTGGAAAGGAGCTCTGGTTCCGCTACGAACAGGATGCCGTGGACGTGGTGCGCGGCCTGACGCTGACGGTGCGGCGCGGCGAGTTTCTTGCATTATTGGGCGGCAACGGCACCGGCAAGAGCACTACGCTGAAGCTGCTGGCCGGCGCCTTACAGCCCCAGCGCGGAAAGATCGCGCGAACAGGGCGCGCGGCGCTGCTCCCGCAGGATCCGCAGACGCTGCTCTCGAAAAAGACGGTACGCGAAGAGCTGCTGGAGTCCGGGAACCCGGAACTGGCGGGCGAGCTGGCCGCGCGGTGCGGCCTGACGGCGCTGCTGGAGCGCCATCCTTATGACATTTCCGGCGGCGAGCAGCAGCGGCTGGCGCTGGCGAAGGTGCTTTTGAGCCAGCCGGACATCCTGCTGCTCGACGAGCCGACGAAGGGCCTGGATGCAGCAAGTAAAGAAGAGATCGCTGCGATCCTGCATCAGGTGCGGGCACAAGGCGTGACGATCCTTTTGGTGAGCCACGACATCGAGTTCTGCGCGAAGCATGCGACGCGCTGCGCGCTGCTGTTCGACGGGGCCATCGTGGCGGAGGATGCGCCGCGGGCGTTTTTCGCCGGGAGCAGCTTCTATACGACGGCGGCCAACCGGATGGCGCGCGGGCTGCTGCCGGAGGCGGTCACGGTCGAAGACCTGATCGCGGCCTGCGGCGGAGCGATTCCCCCTGAGATGGAGCCGAAAGACTGGGACGGCGCTCCGCTGGACGCCGTGGAGGCGCAGGCCAGGCCGAAGCGTCCGCTCTGGAAACGCATCACGGCGGGCCTCTCGCTGCTGGGCGCGATCGGGCTGGCGATTTCCAGTCTTGGAAACAGCAGCCTCAGCGAGTTGGTCACAGCGGAAGGACTCGGCGCGGGCGCGCCGGGGATGCTCGGACGGTACGCCGGAATGTTGGCGCTGCTGGTGCTGTTCGCGGCCCTGACCTACCGCAAAGCGCCGGAGCGGAAGCACGCGCTGACAAAGCCGCCGAAAAAGCGGCTATCCAGGCGAACGGTCTGGACGGCTGTGGCAGTGTTCTTGCTGATCCCGGCGACACTGCTGCTCGGCTTTCAGGTCTGGCAGGTAAAAAACTATTACGTGCTGGCGGTGGCCGTGCTGCTGGAGGCGATGATCCCGTTTTTCCTGATCTTTGAGGGACGGAAGCCGCAGGCGCGGGAGCTCGTGGTGATCGCGGTGCTGTGCGCGCTGAACATCGCGGGCCGTGCGGCGCTGTTTATGCTGCCGGAGTTCAAGCCGGTCGTGGCGCTGACGATTCTGGCGGGCGTGTCGTTCGGGGCGGAGAGCGGATTTCTCGTCGGGGCGATGACGATGCTGTGCTCGAACATGCTGTTCGGGCAGGGGCCGTGGACGCCGTGGCAGATGTTCGCGATGGGCCTGATCGGCTTCCTCGGCGGCGTCTGCTTCCACAACGGGCCGCTGCGGCCGGCGCGGCTGTCGCTCGCGATCTTCGGGGCAGTCTGCTCGGTGGTGGTCTACGGCGGGATCATGAACCCGTCGACGGCGCTCATCTGGGCGCGGACGCTCGACTGGAAGGTGCTGCTGAGCTATTATCTCACGGGCATCCCGTGGGATCTGGTGCGCGGCGCAGCGACGGCGCTGTTTTTGTGGTTTGGCGCGGAGCCGATGCTGGAAAAGCTGGAACGGATCCAGATCAAATATGGTCTGATGGAACACCGCGAGAACGCGGAGAGGTGACGAATGGACGAAGAACGGAACTTTACAATCGAGCCGGAGGACGAACCCCCGGCGCAATCGGAATATACGCAGCCGGAGACACCGGAAGAACCAAAG
The DNA here is from genome assembly GCA_905214155.1 of uncultured bacterium. GTDB lineage: Bacteria > Bacillota > Clostridia > Oscillospirales > Oscillospiraceae > CAG-170. The sequence continues at coordinate 14,502 of CAJMLC010000027.1, forward strand.
AAAAAGCGGCGGACGTGGCTGAAGATCACGGCGCTGCTGCTGGCGCTGGCCATTGTGGCGAGCCTCGGGCGGAGTTTGCTCCGCAGCGCGATCAACGGGCTGGAGGCCCGCAATCAGGACAGCAATACCGCGGAGCCGGAGAAGACCGAAACGGAAGCGACGCAGAAGACAGGCGATGCGTCCTACCGCCGTGAGCTGACACCGCTCCCTGAGACCCTTCCGACCTACGACAGCGGCAAGACGCTGACTGCGCAGGAGGTCTACAGCATCAATGTGGATGCGGTGTGCGGCATTGCGACCGAGGTGACGACGAATGTGTTCGGGCAGACGACATCGACGGCGGTCGTGGGCAGCGGATTCGTGCTGACGGAAGACGGCTACGTCGTGACGAACAACCACGTCGTAGAGGGCACGGACAATGTGTCCGTCAAGCTGCACGACGGGAGCACATATCCGGCGGAGATCGTCGGCGGCGATTCGCTGAGCGATGTGGCGCTGCTGAAGATCGAGGCGGAGGGACTCTCGCACGTGGCGGTCGGCGATTCGGACGCCATCGCCGTCGGCGAGGGGTGCATCGCCATCGGCAATCCGCTGGGCGAGCTGACGTTCACGATGACGGGCGGCTATGTCAGCGCGCTGCCGCGCGAAATCAACATCAGCGGCAAGCCCATCAGCATGTTCCAGACCGACGCGGCCATCAACGCGGGCAACTCCGGCGGGCCGCTGTTCGACATGGCGGGCAACGTCATCGGGATCACGAGCGCGAAAATTTCCGGCATGGCCGGGTCCGGCGCGATGATCGAGGGCGTGGGTTTTGCCATCCCAATCAACGAGGCGCTGCGCGTCGTCTATGACTTGCAGGAATACGGTTATGTGCGCGGGCGGGCGTTCCTCGGCGTGACGGTCAAGGAGCTGGACGCCGCGACGGCGGATACCTACGGACTGCCGGTGGGGCCGATCGTGCAGAGCGTGGTCGCGGACAGCTGCGCGGACAGGGCTGGGATCGCCGTGAAGGACATCATTCTGCGCTTCAACGGCAGGATGGTACAGACGTACACGCAGCTGATGTCGGCACTGAACAAGTGCAGCGCGGGCGACGAGGTGACGCTCCACATCTACCGCGCGGGCGCGGAGCTGGATGTGACGCTGACGCTCGACGAGCGGCCGGAGGAGCAGACCGTGCGGAAGGTGGAGCAGGGCGACGTCGACAACACGGAGGAATACAGCTATTATTATGACCCCGAGCGGGAGGAATAAGAAACCGGCGGCCCCATGAGGGGCCGCCGGTTTTTCAACCCTATTTTCACTGCCAGAAAAGGAAATGAATTTTGCGCCCTCATTCTTTTCTTTCTCTT